>CALDYJ010000044.1 GCA_937941095.1 uncultured Saprospiraceae bacterium
ACCTGCCCTTCGCACTGCCATTCCGCCTTCCTTTACGTAAGCTTCAGCTCGAACAGCCATTGAACTTCCTACTGTTTGATAAGCATAAGGCAAACCTATCCATTTTTTAGCATTGATGTAATACCGCAAATGCAACTCATAAGCAATGATGCTTTTATAAATCGTTTCATCAAAATCATCTCCTTTTATTGGGTGCTCATAATAAATGTCTGCCGCTGGTGATTTTTCGTTTTTTTCGAAATGTTGATGAACCGCCAGTAAATAATTTGAGTCAACGAGTGAGTCAGCGTCTAAACAAAGTATTATTCCATTTTTCCGATTAAGTTGATACAGCCTTTGTGCAGCTTCATCCATGCCTACCTTTCTTGACATCCCTACACCTGCATTTTTGTGGTCCAATTCCTTTAGTCTAATGATATGGATCTTTAAATGAGGGTAAATTTCTTTGTTGGAATCAATTAATTTTTCTGTTCTCTCATTTCCTGCCTTAACTTCTGAGGGGCTATCTTTTCTGTCATTAATGACAATGATTATTTCAGATCGTTCACATTCAGCGCAAGCTGCCAAGGCCGCTAAAGTTTTCAATATAGTGTGTTCTTCATCATAGCATGGAATCACAATACAAGTAGTTAAATCTTGATCAGGCTGTTCCAAGATTAAATCTTTATAAAGAAGTCGATTCTGAAAATATTTATGCACAGCTTAGATAAGTATTTGTTTGATGTCACCCGCTACTTCGAGACCTCCATTTCTTCCTGCTCCTTCAAATATGGTCTTTTTATTTTTCTTATCGTAGACTTGGACATTCAAGATAGCAGTCATAGATTCTTCAATTCGTCCATCCATGAAACCAAGAATTGGGCTCGCTAAGGAAGTTGCTGCTTCCCTTTTAGCATGCAAACTTAAACGATGACTGGGGCTTTCTATTTGCAATTCAACAACGTTTTCATCTGCATGGCTTTTTCTTAATTTGCTAAAATTGTATGTGGTAAATTGGATTAATTTTTCATCAATTAAGAAGCCCGCAATAAAACCGACAAACGAAGTTCCCATCCATGGTATTTTTGCAACAGAGGCTTTAAAAGATACAGAAGGATCATCAAAGTGGTTACTCTGCATCCAAATATATGCTTCTGGAAATGATCTACCCCAATCTTTCTCTATATAACCTTTGCCTCCATTAAAATCTATGACACGTTCATTGAGATTCATTTCTCCACTTATCTCATGATTCATACTTAAAATTCCATGATAACATTGCATAAATGGGACAAAAGAAAAAGGTCCCATGATACCGGGAGAAAACCATGTACTTGGCCAAGGGTAATGGTTTTTAAATTTTAGGACGCCAGATAAGTTTGGTAAATTTACATCCAAACGATCTATAGAAAATTGATTTTTACCTAAGCTTAGCGCAAAAGAATCTTTAGATGGGATAAATGATTTTGCGTCAAATTTATGGTAATAGGCTTTGAGCTTTTTCCCATCCAAAACCTGAACAAAAGCTTGTTTTGATCCATTTTCGTTCATCGCAATTCCTGGTATAACTGCAATTGCTTCAGTCTCTTTAGCATTGATAAGCTTATAGTACCAACCTTCAAAATAGCGCTTAGTTTTACCCCAGCCATGGTACATGTTTGGTTTAAAAAGAGCTTTGGCATTGAGGAGCATAATCAAATTTATTAGTAATTCAGCAAGAAGAACAAGCTTTGAAAAATTCTTTTAGAGCTTTGAAATTTCTTCTTGATAATCAAAGACTAGATCTGGATGAAGTTTATCTAACTTTTTTAGAAGCGAATGTTTTTCTCTAAATAAAATATTTTGCAAAACAGTACTCCGTCTATAATAAGGCTGGTAAGCTTTTAACCTTTGGCAAAAATACAAAATCAATTCTATCTCTGTTTCTTTATTTTTAGAATATCGATTGTACTTTTTTACTGCCTTGAGAATCTTTCTGATGTTCTTTTTTATAAAATAATAAGTTTTTGTATTGATTTCTTCAAATTCGCGATCTATGGTTCCTTTGATGGTCATCACATAGGAAGCTTCATTTGCAGATTCAAACAAAAGGTATGTTAAAAACTCTTTATTTTCTTTTTTGAAATTAGCAAGTTTGGTACATAGGTCAAGTAATTCGACTTGAGTCTTGGATTTTAGTTCTACTTTTATGTCTTTTAATGATGCCGCCTTCATATGCAATTTCTTATTGAGAAAAAGATTAATTACATGCTATCATTTGGTTAAGGTAACGTTGCCACCTAAGGTTTCAACAAACGCATCGATGTAAAGGACTTTAGCTTTCCACACATATATTCCTGTCTCTATTTTTTTACCTCTAAAACTTCCATCCCATCCAAAATTAGCATTATTCGGCAAGAATTCATTTTCTTCAAATACTTTATTTCCCCAACGGTCAAAAACACTAAAGGAGATAATGTTTTCAACTTCTCTGCCAGAAAAAATTGGTAGAACATCATTTATTCCATCTGCATTAGGAGAAAAAGTATTTGGAACATACACCCTTCTCTGTTTATCTAATTTAAAATTAATTGATGCAGAACCTAAACAGTCGTCTTCAGAGGTAATGTTTATATTATATTCCGAATCATTGACAGGTCTAGCAAAAGGATTTAAACAATCTGTACAACTTAAATCTAAATCAGGGCTCCAGGTGATGTTTTGAATGTTGATGTCATTAAGCGTAGGAAACAATTGAATACTGTCTCCTAAAATTAGCGTGATGTCTTCTGGAAAAGAAACAACAGGTATTTGTGGTGCAACAATCTCGTCCTCAATTATTTGGACACAACCGTTTGCATCTCTTATAAAAACAGTATAAGATCCTTCATAAAGTTCTTCAAACGTGGTTTTGGAACTACTATAAGCATCTTGGCCAAAAGCATATTCATAAGGTCCTACTCCACCAAAGACATTCAAAATCTCAATTTGTCCACTATTGAAGCTTTCACAAGTTGGGTTTCGAAATTCCACAATTCCTTCCAAACCTGGTGGAGCAATCAAAGTGTATGAACCAATTTCACTACAGCCTACATCGTCTGTAATAGTTACGGTATATTCTTTTGCTTCTAAATTATTTGCTCTTTGTGTAGTTTGATCATCACTCCAAAGGTATGCATACGGAGCTACCCCACCACTTGCTTCTACCGAAAGAAAACCATCGTTTCCAGCAATTCCATTTGTGCTTTCGCAGCTTACATTATATCCTACAAAATCAGAAGGCACAAAGTCCAATTCTAATCTGTTCGGTTCTGTCACTTCCTGTAATAAAACACCATCATTGCCAAAATCATCTTCGATGTAAATTTGATAGGTTCCCGCTGGAACGTTGTTAATCTCTATATTGTTTAAAAGGTCCGTTTGCCCCATCCCAGTGAGTGTAGGATCAGCTATGTTTCTATAAGTGTAGCGTAAAGGTGGCTGACCTTGATCGACAGAAAAGACTAATGTTCCTGTTGCTGTTCCTTTGCATATAACTGGTATCTCACTTGTGCTCCCTCTTATTTCACATTCAATGACCAATAATTCAAGATTGACCAAGCTATCACATTCTAATGAACTCAAAACAGTTCCAGTATAGGATCCAGTTTCATTATATGCGACATCACCGATGTAAAAGAACTCGTCATTACATATCCATATATCAATATTCTCAACAGCACGATCTAATACTTCCAACTCGATGTTTATAGTACTGTCGCAACCATTGTCAAAAGTGATTATTTCTTGAAAACTTCCTGATTCACAAAACTGCTTCCCATTGTATTCTAAACAATCCTGAAAACAAATGACTTGATCCACTTCTAAAGTACCAGGTGTTCTCACCCTTATGCTTGAACAAGTTGGAGGCGCTTCGTCACAGGAGTTTCTTGCTTGTACACACACTTCATAAACCCCATCGTTTGGGAACATGAGTTCCACTTCGGGATTACGATCAGGCTGCAAGATGCCGTTTATAGTCCAATCAAAGATGGCTGCACCTTCTTCTATCGTTGTACCGAAAAAGGTAGGAAAATTTGGACAGGTTTCTGGCTCGTGTCGCATCTCACCTGAAGTAGATAAGGGATTTACACTAGTAGATCCTTCTAATACATTAAAAGTCCAATCACAATTTGCACCACCACTCCCATCTATGATTAAGTAATAATGCTTTCCAATCACTAGCGGTCGATTTGTGGTGAATGTTTGACTATCGCCACTGTTAATGTCTGTATCACAGATAGTAATGTTATCAAAGTTCAAGCAATCATCTGTCTCAAAGAAACCTACTTCCAAAGAGTTAACCCAGGAACCGGTACAATTACTGACATCCACCCTAATTCTTAAATTTTCAGTCCCAGCTATAAATGCTATGTATTGCATATTATTATACTGTGTTGTACAAAATTCAGGGAAACCTTGACCGGTAGCTGTTAAATCATTTCTACCAGTAAATCCATCTATGTCGCAGATCACACAGGCTTGATCACAGAAAGATGTCATTTCTGGATCTGGTCCACATGGAGCAGGTTGAGCATAGGAATTAGTACTTAAAATTAAAAGGAGTGATAAACAGGTAAGAGTGTTGAAAAAAAATCTCATTTAGGTGATTATTGTCAGGCTTTCCAGGCGATTAAAGGTACAAAAAAAGGAAACTAATAAACATTCTGATGAGCGACAAAATTGTATTTATCCAGAACGGTAACAAATTTTGATTTGAATCGTCTCTTATTTTCAAGTAATCCTATATTTTTATCCAAAATAAATTAAATGAATTCAAACAAATCACTGCTCTTCCTTGGTCTTTTAATGATCTTGCAAATTGGATCTATTGCCCAAGATAAAACAGTCTCGGGATACGTTTATGATGCAAGCTCTAAAGAGGCTTTGTCTTATGCTACCATCAGCATTCCTAATACCTTATCAGGCACAGTGACGGATGATGCTGGCTATTTTAACATTAAAGTTAAAGAAGGATCTGACAGCATTCAAGTCAGTTACATTGGTTATGTAGACCAATGGTTGCTTATTGATGGCAAAAATAAAGACTTAAAAATTTACTTAAGTCCTTTTGAGTATGAACTAACTGAAGTTGTTGTAAGACCAAAATCTGCCAGGTATTATGTTGAGCAAGCTGTATTGCATTATCCAAATTGTATAACAAAATCTCCTTTTAATGCAGAAGCTTTTTTTATAGAGAGGACATCTCTAACAAATGACATCAGTAATTCTTATCAGATGGATAAGGCCATCTTTAATATTTACTTTCCTAACTATTCTGATAAAGAAATAGATAACCAACACCAATTAGTTTTACATGAATTTATCGAAGAAGGAGAAGCAAAGTCTATCTTAATGGATAGTAAGCGAGCTAAAAAAAGGATCGCTAAACAGAAAAAGAAAAATGAAAAAAGAAGGGAAAAAGGAAAAGATGTTGAAGAAATCAATGAAGATGATGGTCCTGTCTCAATTAGTCTCAATGATGCTGGAGCAGGTGGGCCTGGTATGTCTTTAGATTTAATTCAAACTATTCTAGAAGAACCATTTTTAGATCCTGAATACTTTGATAAATTCACTTATTCTTTTGGAAACAATAGTTTTTATCAAGGCAAACAACTCATGGCCATTGATTTTTTTAACAAGAAAAAAGTGGAGCATACTTTTGCAAAAGGAACTTTGTTTTTAGACATTGAAGATTTATCAATTGTTGCCATTACTTATAACATGAGAGTAAAACTCCCCTTTTATATAAATGCCCTTGTTAAAACTGTTGCAGGATTTAAGATAAACAGCATATCTTCCGATGTAGAAATCAAAAACCAACAGGCGAGCGATCTTTGGTACCCAAAAGAAGTGATTGCTGATATAAAATTACAATTAGAGCAAGACAAAAGAATTGAAGACATCACCATTAAACAAATGCTAAACATATATCAAATCAACATTGAAAATGCGGCTCCTATTCCTGAAGAAATGCTATTTGAATCGGGAGAAGAGATGGAAGCCCAAATCAATAATCCTGATGGACTTAAATGGGAGGACGTAAAAATAGCAACAGATCATTGATTAAACTTAGGGAGGCTTAAATCCAAAGATGCCTCCCTAATTTTTTTGGGGATCTACAGAGAATTCTTGTCTAACAAAGCTTTAAAAGCTTCTGCATCTTTAAATCCGTTGATTACTTGAACAGTATTCAGATCTTCATCAAGCACTACGAAAGAAGGATATGATAATTTACCCTGACACAATGCGGCAGCTAAAGTATTATAACCTCTTCGCCCATTTTTTATAAACTCATAAGTTTGCCCTTTAAAGTTTAGCGGCTCAGCAGTTTCTGCATTGAACTTAACCATGTGATAGTTATCACTTAAGTAATTGATTAAGTTTGGGTCAGAGAAAGTTTTCTCATCCATTACTTTACACCATTTGCACCAATCTGTGTACACATCAACTATCATGGGCTTTGGGTCATCTTTAGCCAACTTATTCACTTCTTCGATGCTATGCCATTGGATTAACTCAGCTTTAGCGCTTTTGACATTGCTTGAAGCATTGGCTTCTTGATAACAGCTCTGGAGGATAAAATAAAACAATCCCAAACTTAGAAATAACAGTCCTTTTGAAATTTTCATAAATAAATTTTTAGGTTAATTAATGGCAGCAAGGTATGGGCTGATGAGGGGCAAAACCAGTACTCGAGGGTGGAATAATTGTGTAAACTAGGGTGGAATAAAGGACTACAACCCCAATGTTTCTTTGGCTCTTATGGCCTCTGAGCGATTTTTTACTTTTAGTTTGCCGTATAGCTTGTTAATGTGAGATTTGACAGTACTGACTTCGATATAGAGTTCTGAAGCTATTTCTTTATTCGATTTACCGTTTTGGATATGAGCTAAAATCTTCAGTTCTTGAGGCGTTAGGCTTTTAACCGAATGATCCACATTCGGTACTGGTTCAAGCTTAGGCCCTTGCTTCTTTTTTCGCAGCTTTACATACAAATAGCCTAGTATGAAAGTACTTAAGCCAAAAAGCAATGCTAGGCCTTTAAATAACCAATTGCTTTCACTGAAACCATCATCAGCATAGTATCTTAACTTCCTTTGGAAATCCCTAGTGTAAGGATGATCTGGCTGCTCTTTCTTCATCTGATTTCCAATAGATTCATACGCCTCTGTGTTATAGGTGAAATACCTATCGTAATCCGTATTATTTATGGCTGCTAAGGACACCAAGGCATTGGAACAAGTATCAGAAAAGACAAAGAGGTCTTTCATGAGCTTATCCTGTGAATACTTCAACTCGGAAGGAAAACGTATTTCGTAAAATAAATAACTCGGATACACCATAGAAGTGAGCTTCTTCATGAGGTGGTTTTGCGCGTCTCCTTCCACTAGATAATCGCCAAATGGTGCATAAGTTGAAGCATCGGCCGTGATTTTTAGCTGGCTATGATTATTTAAGATGATGTGTATAAAATTGTGCTCTTCACCGCCTTCATAAAGACAGGCATTGAATTCTGAATGCTCTTCTTTTAAAAGGTAAATTCTATAAAATTGAAACCGATCTGGTAGAATATCACCTTCGAATTTAAAATTTCCATCCTTGTCAATCTCTGCCACATTAATCACAAATTCAGCATTTGCAGAAAAATAATCATCTAACTTATCTATCGTGGCAAGGTAGATTTGATTCTGCCATTCGCCTTTCATGTTCACCTTCCCTTCTATTTTGTAAGCTGAAAAGGCCATTGCTGGAATAGATAAGCACAGAAATAGTAAAAGATGCTTCAAATGTGATTATTTATGAATGTTTACTTTAGCTGTAAGTTAAATTGAATCTTCAGTATTAACGAAAAAGCAGTCTTTATAGTCTTACGTAAATATGGAATAATGTTTTATTTATTAGAGAGTCTTTAGTCTCTAGTCTATAGTCTTTCGTAGGAGTCTAGCTTACACTAAATATAAAACCCTAAAAATGTAAACCTGTAAAATTTAAAAGTTTGGATAAGTCATATAAAACCGATCCTCTTGCTTTTTGTAACAAGGTACTTTTTGCATTTACATTTAATATTTTTCGGTTTTTCGGTTTGCTTATAGCCTACTACCTTTCTAGATCTAGCCTTACCATCTCCATTCGGTATGCTAAACCATGTTCTTGGCAATTTAATTTATCGGCTTTAAGATAATGATCATAAGCTTCTTGAAGCGCATGGGTGTCTTCGTAACATTGTCCCAGGTAATAATGTATTTTACCATTTTCTGGATCATTTTCAAGAGCAAATTTTAAGTTATGAAAAGCTTGGTGGTACTGTTTTAAGCGAAAATAGACAATACCTCTATTTGCATATGGTTCCAATAAGTTGGGATTATTACTTATTGAAGCACTCAAATCCCTTAAAGCAAATTCATGATTACCAAGTTCCATATGACATAAGCCCATTTGACTTAAAAGTGATGCATCTAAGCCATTTGTAGCGAAGCAATGTTCAAAATACTTTAATGCTTCTTTATAGTTTTTTAATTTCAAATAAATAGTTCCTACCAAAAAATAGTCTGATTCTACCAATTTGTAGTAGGCTTTTTTCTCTTGATATTTTGTCAGTGCGAGATCAAATTGTCCATCTTCGATCAATGCATGAATGTAAAGATCATATATTCCTGATTCCAATTTGCCATTTGCATTTATGTCTTCACTTTCACTTATAGCTTGCTTAAAAGACTTTTCTTTAATTAGTTTGAGAATCTTTTTATAATCATCAGAACTGTGCATCAAGGACAGAGTGATCAAAAGCTGATTGCCGTCGCTAAGTATTTCTGTGCCATATAAAGAATTAACTCTGTAAGGCACTATGTTTACAAAAAAGTCTATCACTGCTCCCATTATAAAAATACAAGTCAAGTAATACATCCAATCTGGCATTGAATAATTTAATAGCCATATGCTTAAAGGTATTGCAATAAGCAATGATGCAAAAGGGCCGCCGATAATAATGATTATTCTCTGCCGAAGACTTTGTACTTGTTCATGACTACACATTCCAATTTTCCAATCAAATAAATTGAATTTGAAGTAAAGAGTAAATTTCCCTAATTTAAATTTTTTGGTTTTATAAGTATCTCCGTACGATCCTATGTAGATATTGACTGGTTTATTTGTAAAGAGTAAGGCTGGAATGGCATGTCCAAATTCGTGAAAAATAGTGGTTATGGAGCGAACTAGCATAATGGAAAATATAGCCAAACCAGTAAGAAGAAATCCAAAAATATACTCCATTATTTATAGTTTACTTGCTAGGTTTGATTTAAGTTTTTCATCACCTTTTCTTGTTGGTTAATGCTTTCGTCATGAATACTTTGTAAGTACTTAAGCATGAATTCTTCGCTCAAACCGTGCTTGACGGCATAAGATTTTCCTTTGGATATGATCTCCTTCCATCTTTTTTGTTGAAGTATGGTGATGTTATTTTGCTTCTTATATTCCCCTATTTCTTTGGCTACTTTCATTCGATTGGAAAGAAGGTTTAAAATTTCATCATCGATGTGATTAATTTCCTGTCTTAAATAATCTAATTGTGTTTGAGTTGGTAAATCGTCCTCTTTGCCTTCTCTGATGATCAAGTTTTCTAATAAAGCACCTAGAACCTCTGGCGTAATTTGCTGCTTTGCATCACTCCAAGCTTCATCAGGTGTGATATGGGACTCGATCATTAAGCCATCATAATTTAGATCAATCGCCTTTTGAGATACATCTTGTAAGATATCTCTTCTTCCACAGATATGACTTGGATCACAGATCAATGGGATGTCGGGTCTTTCGTTTTTAAAAGCGAGGGCAATCTGCCATTGCGGTCTGTTTCTGTAATACTTTTCACCAACATTAGAAAATCCACGATGAATACTCCCTATGTTTTTAATCCCTGCCCTTTCCAACCTTTCGATGCCTCCAAGCCATAAGGCTAAATCCGCATTGATAGGGTTTTTGACAAATACAGGAATGTCTACTCCCCTTAAGGAATCAGCTATCTCTTGAACTGCAAAAGGATTAACGGTTGTTCTTGCGCCAATCCAAAGCATGTCTACATCAAAATCCAGACAAGATTCCACATGTTTCGTTTTTGCTACTTCCACAGTAGTCCGCAAGCCGGTGAGCTCTTTCGCCTCTTGGAGCCAAGGCAATCCTTTAGCTCCTACACCCTCAAAAGAATCAGGTCTAGTTCTTGGTTTCCAAATACCAGCTCTCAATAAATGAACTCTTCCTAAGGCTTTGAGCCGAACACTCGTTTCGATGACTTGATCTTTCGTTTCAGCACTGCATGGACCTGCAATGATGAAAGGCTTTTTATCCTTTAATAACCAATTCTTCTTGTCCAATTTCTTTGTTTTTAATCTTTCTGACATCAAGATTCAAAAGTTTTATCAATTAACTAAGTATTCTGTGTAATTTCTTCTTTCTAATCCAATGACAAACTTGCTCTCAGTGAAGCATGCTTTGTTCCATTTTTATTCCAATAGTCAGTTTTTATACTTTTTAAGCGTGTAGCTTTGGTTGTAAGGTGCTTTTTATTAATACCAAAGCCACTTTGGTGACTGTCTTCCCATCCTACGATTTCATAAGGAAAATCAGTTGAAAAGCTTATAGAAAATGTCCGATCTAATTGTGGGTATCTTATACTGTATGTACTGATTCCTTTTTCCCCACGCTCTAGACTTATCTTGGTCTCATAGCCTTGTAATGGACGATGATTTAAGGACAAATAGAACATAGAAGGTATCACAATTTGCTTACCTGTTGGAAGCATTTCAGGATTGAGTCTAATCAAGGACCACAAATCATCTTCAAGGATAGTTTTATTGATTGATTTGTTTTTAAAACTAGCCCCTTCAAAATAAGAGTGCTTGTCAAAAACTAATTTATTCGAATTTTTCATTTCAACATAAGTCATGCCACACCACTCTTGTGTCGAAGAGGAAATTTTTAAAGAAGCATCTCCATCTTCAAATGGAAAAAAAGTACTGTTCATCATGGAATAAGGATAGATACCTGTATTGAATTTTAAAGTATTGTTTAGTTTGAGTACTGGAATATTGCTAGCCTCATGGCTGTCCGCTTTTGCATTATTTTTTACTGAAAATGGTTCTGTTACATAGACGAGTACTGCTGTACCTTCATGTATTTCTCCATATCGTGCTTGTTCTAATTTAAAAGAAGTTAGCTCAGCAGTACCATCGTACCAATAAGCTTTTGAGGCCGCTGTTGCCTTCCTACTAAAAACGGAATTAACCTTTGAAGTATCTTCCCTTTTCGTACTGCTTGCTATAGCTGAAACATCTGTGCAAGATGTTGCGAAAAAGCAGGCGAAGAAAAATATTGTTGAACTAATGATGGCATTTAAAATTCTAGTTTTTTTCATTCGTTTAAATTTTAGAGTCTTATGTATTTAAGCCTTGATGCTGCCATAGTAACAAGCTTTATACTTCAAAGTTTTAGTCATTCATTGATAAACTATTTGAACTCCCAACTTTAATTAACTCAATTTAATGGCATTTTTATTTATCCCACTTAAAATTCTTTTTATTTCATTTGCCTTTTTAATGTATTGTTTTACCCCATCATCATCATCTGCTTCTAACAACTTTTTAAATTGTTCCAAATTTTGAATATAGGAATTTAAAGAAACAAGCACATGCTTTTTGTTTTTTTCAAAAATGGATGCCCAGGTATTAGGATTGCTTTTAGCAATCCTGACCGTCGATGCAAAACCTGTACCTGCTAAGTTTTGAATTTGTTTTTCATCTTTTTCTATGTCAAGCACAGTTGCACTCAAAGCATAAGCGCTAATGTGAGACAAATGAGATACATAAGCCATGTGCTTATCATGATTTTCAGCATTCATGAAAATACTTAACATACCAAAAGAGTTGAATAAATCAAGCACTACTTCCAAAGCTTTTTGGGAAGATAGATGCTCTTCACAAATGATGTTCTTCTTTTTACTAAAGAGGTCCAATATAGCTGCTTCAGGTCCCGAAAATTCAGTCCCAGCCATTGGGTGAGCAGCTACGAACTGATTTCTCCTTGGGTGATCTTTGACAGCTTGACAAATTTTAGCTTTTGTAGAGCCTACATCAAAAATCACTTGATTATCTTTTAGTCGATTTAAAATGCTTGGCAATTCACTTTCTATAAGATCTACAGGGATACATAAACCAATAATTTCTACTTCCTTTAAAAGTTTCTCTAGCTTAAGCACACAATCAACAAATCCTAATTCTTCTGCTCTTTTAGCATGGCTTTCATTTGCATCATAGCCTATCACTTCATGCCCTTTTCTTTTGCATTCTTTAGCAATTGATCCACCAATTAAACCCAGACCTATTATCCCTACTTTCATACTCATTAAATTATTTACAGCCAAAAAAAAAGAGCCCTAATTACATTAGGACTCAATATTATCGTTAACAATATACCACCTAAGTATTCCTGCAAAAGAGGTAATAATAGCTAGGGCAATATAAAGCGTTACTTTTCATCTTGAATCAAGATAGATAGATCTAAGCAGGAAAGCAAATATTCATCGTATGCTAAAAGACAAAAGCTAAAGTCACAATTTTTCAAACAATAAATTCATCAAACCATAGAAGCCTTTTCTCGATGGTTTACTAGTCTAGAATTGGATTAGTCCTTATGACTCAAAACAATCAAGCTTCGACTCAGCCTTCCACTATTCTTTTAATATCGAAAATAAATAGCCTAGGCCAATTTCAAAAGATTTTATATCTTTTAAACCTGCACTGCAAGAAAAATTAGGTTTAAAACATTTTTCAAATCTATAATTTCCGTAGACAAGAAAATGCTTATGACTGTAATTTAAACTTACTAAATAACCTAAACTAGATTCGTTGGATTTGCTTTGCCATCCTCTATCTTCATACTCCCACTTACGATTAATGTATTTAGAGAGACTTGGACCTACACCTAAGCTCAATCTATTCCAATTTCCTTCCAATGACAAAGATACTTTTATGGAGCTATAGGCATACTTTTTTGATTGATTGATAAATCCAAAATCATAGACTGGTCTCGACTTTTGGAAGCTATAAATAATATTTGTTTTAATGCTTAGCAATTTACTTAGTGAAGCAGCCCCTAGAACGCCAAGCTGTATACCTTTAGCACCTAGCAATGGTTCTTCTGCTTCTTCTTGTACAATTTCACTGTACTGAACACTTGAATCATTCCTTTCTTCAAACTGCTCACCATGTACACCAAAGGTCAAGGCAAGATTTGTCTGAGCATTAGCTTTGTAGAAGCAAAAAGCTATTAAACATATTATGAAACTTATATTTCTCATAATTACTTTCATGAATTAATATACAGTTTTTCTACCTTAAATGAATTGAAAACACAACCTTTGCATCATGAAAAAGACGGTCGCTATCATAGGTGGAGGAACAGCAGGCATGTTTTTAGCGGCGTTCCTTGATTCTTCCATCTTTGAAGTAACTATTTACGAAAAGAAGCCTTCCATGGGAAGAAAATTTCTAGTGGCGGGAGATGGAGGATTTAATTTAACCCACGGCGAAGAGATGGATGCTTTCAAAAATAGGTACACACCCCATTCATTTTTGGACAGAGCCTTAAATCATTTTGGTAATGATGAATTAAGAACATTTTTATCAGAATTAAACATCCCAACTTTTGTAGGAACAAGTGGTAGAGTTTTTCCTGAGAAAGGCATTAAACCCATTGAAGTTTTAAAAAAGATAGAAAATCACCTCATTCAAAAGAAAGTTAAATTTGAATTTGGTAAAACATTTGTAGGATGGGGAAAGGAAAATGAACTTATCTTCAAGGAAGGCCAGGAGTTAAAATCAGACTATGTTGTTTTTGCTCTAGGAGGAGCTTCTTGGAAAGTAACTGGATCTGACGGAACTTGGTTAGAACTTTTCCAAAACAAACAAATCCCTACCCTTCCATTCAAATCTGCCAATTGTGCTTTTGAAATTGATTGGTCGGAAGATTATATCAAAAAACATGGAGGCACACCTTTAAAAAACATATCGATTACCGCTCAAAATAAAAGCCAGAAAGGAGAAGCTGTCATTACAAGCTTTGGCTTAGAAGGAAATGCCATTTATGCTTTGAGTCCAATTATTCAGGAAGAATTAGCTAAAAAAGGTAAAGCTATAGTTACCCTAGACTTCAAACCGAGCTTGTCTCTTGAAAGCTTAATTAGCAAACTAAATGATTGCCAATCAAATACGAGTACTTGTCTCAAAAAAGAGATTAAGCTAGTTCCTGCTATAATTGAGCTGCTGAAAATCAAGTTAAGCAAAGCACAATTTTTAGATGTTCAATCATTGGCAAAATGCATAAAAAACTATCCATTTGAATTGGTCGGAGCTGGTTCAATAGACGAAGCCATCTCCACTGATGGAGGCATCGATTTAAATGCCGTAAATGATCATTTCGAAGTAAAAAATTTAAAGAACCATTTCTGCATTGGAGAAATGCTAAATTGGAATGCACCAACTGGTGGCTACCTCATTCAAGCTTGTTCTAGCATGGGTGTTTATTTGGCGAATCATTTGAACGGTCGAACAGTCAAATAATCGAGCATTCGAACTGTGCGAACTATTCGAACAGGCGAACATTCGAATAATCGAACGACAAAAGACTATCGACTCCTGACGAAAAATTATCCCTACCTTCACAATTTAATTCAACCAATAAAAAATGCCCTTCAAAGCTTTAGGTCTAGCACCTTACTTGATAAAAACAATTGCCAAGCAAGGTTTTAAAAAACCGACTCCGATCCAAGAAAAGGCCATCCCTTTAGTTCTAGAAGGCAAAGATTTACTAGGCATCGCTCCTACAGGTTCTGGAAAAACGGCAGCATATGTTTTACCCATCATTCAAATGCTAAAAGGTAAAACGAAAACTAAGAACAGGCATCTAAATGTTTTGGTTTTGGTACCTACAAGAGAGTTGGCTATTCAAGTGGAAGCCGTCTTTCAACAGTTTTCTGCTGGACTACCTTTTCTATTTAAATCATTGGCTGTATACGGTGGTGTGTCTATAAATCCGCAAATGATAGGCATGCAACACGTCAATGTTTTAGTAGCAACGCCAGGACGTTTGCTAGATCTTCATGCTTCTAATGCCATGCATTTTAATGCATTGACAATTTTGGTTTTAGATGAAGCAGACAAAATGCTTAACATGGGTTTTAAAAAAGAAATGGAGCAGTTGTTTGCTCTTTTACCAGATCAGAGGCAAAACTTACTTTTTTCTGCTACCCTAAGTCAGGAGGTACAGCACATAAATAGTGTTTTATTACATGATCCAAGCATTATACAAATTGAAGCTAAGAAAGAAAGCATAGATTTAATCCAACAAACAGCCTACTTAGTAAGCCCTGAAAAAAAGGGACCACTATTAAGACAGCTCATTCAAAATAATAAGTGGGAACAAGTTTTGGTCTTCACTTCTTCAGTGCATAGAGCTGATCAAGTAGCACACAAACTTAGAAAAAACGACATTGACGCTGAATCCATTCATAGCAAAGTAAGTCAAGCCAGTAGAAGGGAAAATCTAGCAAATTTTAAAGCCGGTAAGCTTAGAGTCCTTGTGGCTACTGATTTATTGGGTAGAGGTATTGACATCGCTTTTTTACCACATGTGATCAATTATGAATTGCCGCGTTCACCCAAGGATTTTATACACCGCATTGGCCGGACAGGTCGTGCTAAGCATCCTGGCGATGCCATTAGCTTTGTGGCCGAAGAAGATAAACACCACTTTAAGGTTATACAAAAAAAGATGAAATCTTGGGTAAAATTGATCAATGCTGATGAGATCATTTTTGCACAGTAGAGACTTATTTAGATTTGCTGCGTCTAAATACTAAAATTAGATATCAATGAATAGATTATTAAGAATTTTGATGATGTTTGGACCTATGATCTATAAACAGTATCAAAAATATCAGCGTAATAAAGCTTCAAAACAACATGCTCAAAATGTGGATAAACAAATTGATCCAGAGCATTAAGCATTAAATTAGGCTAAACTAATCACAGCTTTTCAACAAATTTTTTAAAGACTTCTTTATGCCGTTTTAGATCCAGATTTGGGGATAATGAAGCCCGAACAATGTAGTCCTTATCACCTTCTTTAGTGGTACCTTGAGTAGAAGTAGCGGGTATCGTCCAATAACAACCTTTTAGCTGGCCGTAACTCACGCAAAATTTACTTTCTTTGGGTATTTCCGTAATCATTAAATTGATCAACTTAAGATTTAAAGCTCTCTTGTAACTTTCTCTTTCATCGTCAGAATCTCCTTTTGTCGGAAGGTCCATTGAAAAAACGGAAGGTGTAAATCCTTGTTTTGCCAAATCTTCAGATACAAAATTGATGTTGGCTTGAGGTAATAATTCTTTTATATAATTTACAAATTCACGAGTGTTAGTGTATGCATCATGAATGCGTTGCTTCATCGAAGGCAATTGTTTTGCCAAGGTACTGATTTGGAGATTTGTGGCTTCATTATCACAAAGTACTAAATGCTTTGCCACCTTTTCCATTAATGCTTTTGATCGATCATTTCCTACACAATAACCAGCAGTACATAAACCTCCACTTGGAAATTTTGAACCACTGGAAAAAGAAATGGTTCTTACATCAGAAAGGATTTCACCCTCCCCGACAAATTTTACATTTGGACAAAATGTTTGATCTAAGATAAAAACTGGATCAATCGCCAATTCTCCTTTCTTAGTCCTTCGCTTTTTTTCTAATACCGCTTGAAGTTTATGAAGATTCGGCACTTCTACTCTTGGATTAGTAGGGATTTCTGCAATGATGTAAGGCACTGCATCTTCTTCAGCTAATTTAGCTAAAATGAGATCTATGCTTTCAGCCATATCATTTCCTGCATCAACAGGCAAATCTAAAACTTCCACGTTTTTAATGCAGGCTGCTACCCTTCTTGATTGGTCATTTGTTCCTCCATAACAGTTTGGCGGAACTATAATTTTAATGGCCTTTCCTTGATGTTCTTCCTTGGCATGGTGAATAAGGCCCATCAAAATAGCATATTGAACAGATAAGCCACTTGATGCGACAATAGGCTTACCATTTGTACCTGTTACCTGTTTTATGGTCTCCAGCACTAATGCCTTACTCGATTCATCATGGTCAGGTTTAGATTCCTTGGGCACTTCATTAGATAGATTATGTAATGCACTAAGACAATCAGCAGGCGTCATTGCTATGGTTTCTCTCCTCCTCACATGTTGGATGTCAGAAACGTAAGCTTCGTTTTGTTTTCCATTGATGATCAAAACACTCCCTAATTCATTATCAACATTGACATAAAAATCAAGCTTGTCGCTAAGTTTGATCGCGCTAATGGAATCTGATTCAGCTATATAAATTGAACTTCCTTCAATGTCTGAAATTTCTTCTACTCCTTGCACTTGTGTTAAGCTAAATTTATATCCGTAAATACTCGAAAGGATTTCGAAATCAAAACTCGCTGGTAAGGTATCGTTGTAAAAGATGTGTGTCATTTTACCTTCCAATAAATTTTTCCTAAGGACAGCCATTACTGGGATGGTAGAAGAAGAAAAACTTATTACTGTACTTGGCTTCAGTTTATTCAATTGGGCTATTGACCATTCCAAGATACAAGACAAAGGATGGCCTAATCGAATGTAATCATAAGCACTTGGTAAGTTACTTAAAGCTTCTAAATCAGCATTATTCTCATGGAATAAGATTTCAAAATACGTTAAGAATTGAGTTTTGGCTAACTTTTCTTCATAGATGTCTAATCGATGTGTAGTAAGGTTTAACCAATCCTTTGGTACATTATCTAATAAATTCTTAATATAAGTCAGTACTTTATTGCCGTCCATAAACCTGTAAATGTTATGGCGACAAGATAGTGGAATTCAAATTATTTTACCAATTAATTGATGGGTCTCCTCCTCTATGAAGATTCGGTGGACTGTTTGGTAAAGTTTAAAAGCACTTATTCTAGAAATATTTTTTTTACCCAAAAGCTATCCCCAATTTTTATGGTGACAATATATAGACCAGGCTTTAGTTTATTGGCATCAATAATATCGCCTTCATAATGGCCTAAGTTCGAAAATACTTTCCTCCCTAAAGCATCATAGATCGTGATTTCTGCGGCACCTTTTTTAGATTCATATTTGATTTGAAAGAGTCCGCTCGAAGGATTTGGGTATAAGATTGCCTCCTTCTCTTGGCTTATATTTGCACTGCTTGAAACAAGCGCATCCTTGATCAGGTGTTTAATTAAAAAATAAGTTTCATTACTAAACCTACTATGCTTTAAATCAAGCCCAAAACTCATCACACCAAAAGTATGATATGCCTCATTATTTTGAACACGAATGATCGAACTTCCACTTTCTCCATTTACTCCATTAGCTCCCAAAACACCTATCCAATCTTCGAGCAAAGTAACTTTTCCATAGTTATAATATAGGCTATCTCCATTGTATGGAAATTCGTCTACAAAAGGAACGGGATTATTCGGATAAGAAAATTTGTAAAAGATGTCTTCATCAAAAGGATCTACGCGATCATCAAAAGCTAAGCCCAACCAGCCGGTCTTCTTCCCGACAGCCTCCTTTAATTCTAATACAGCAAAATCAGTGTTAAAATCCCAATCTTTTATCACCTTGACTTTTCTAACGTAACTGCAATTGTAATCAGGATTTACAATTCCTTTATCGAATGCTGGACAAACCAATAAGGTATCAAATAATAGATTGTTCGTATTTAATCTCGTATAACAATGAGCAGCTGACAGTACATGTTGTTCACTAATAAAACTACCTGAGCAAAGATCTTTTAAGGTATCATTTTTAATGTAAAATATTTTGACACTGGTCCGGATTGGATATGCATTTAAATCATAAGTTCCGTCTACTTTCTTTTTAGTGCTAAATTGAGTATTGGGAAAAACACCTTCAATTGGTGGTGTTTGTTCTAGGTTTTCTATTCGTTGATCATCTCCAATATTAAAAGGACTTGTTTCATTACTTATGCTTGGATTAAAAATGATGTTTGTTATCGTATCAATGGAACCATTTTCTAAATCAAACACTAAAATACTTTTATCTTGCGCATATGATAAGGCACAATTGAGACCAAGGATAAAAGAAAATAATAGTTTGTTTTTCATAAAAGTTTTTTATACTGATCAATACTTCAAATGTACGACTTCAGAATCTCCTAACGATCTTGTATTAACTATGAACAAATTGTCGTAAGCATCTTCCGCTAAATCTGGGTAATCTTCGGTACCCGTTAAGGCATTGAGAAAATTAGCTGTAGTGTTCCCGTGACCAACGATCAATATTTGACCTTCATTGACATTAGTCAAAACATCATCAATAATTTCGTCATGATCGAAAGCTCCATAAAGTGTGAGATCTAAGCCTTGATTTTCAGCTGTTGGTGTGGCAGTTTGGCTTGTTCTTTTCCAATCCGTACTATATACTCTATCCAAGTCTAAGACGGAAAGCATGTTAGCCAATTTTTCTGCACGATCTCTTCCTGCTTGGCTTAATGCTGGATCATCACTCAAGCCCGAAACTTCTGCATGCCTAATCAAAATAAAATTAGTGAGCTTTGATTCCTTTGGAAGTATCAAGGTATCTGTTTCCGTTAGAATGATTGTATCATTAAGCGAGACAAAAACCGTATCAGTTGTGTTAACTATAATAGTATCTCTAACAGTGACAGTTTCCGTTTCTATCACAGGATCTGGGCTGCAGCTAAATGAATTCATAAAGAGGGCAAACAAGCAAATAACTAACAGGAAGTTAAAAATGTTTTTCATTGCATTTTGTTTTTGATTAAGTTTAGATAAGACTTATTCTTACCTTCTTTTTTTTCAATTTGGTGTTGTTGGTTTTTTCAATGAGCGATTCTGCTATATCAGAATGAACGCCAACATAAGTACAATTCTGCTTTAGCTCAATCAATCCTAGCTGTTCCTTTTCGATCTCGCCTTGTTTGTGGAATAAGCCCGCAATATCCCCTTTAGATATTTTATCTTTTCTTCCACCTGTGATGTAAAGAGTATTCCAATCTTGTTTTTTAACGCTAACGGCTTCTGGCAAATCAGCAGCTTCTAACTTTTCGGGATGGAGTTCTTGAATAAAATCGGGAAGCGCTTCCTCTTTCCAGTGCAACACATAAGCAATCCCATCTCTATTCATACGAGCGGTTCTGCCATTTCTATGTGTAAATTCTTTGCTATGCGGAGGTAGGTGATAATGGATGATGAATTTTATCTCTGGGATATCAAGCCCACGAGCTGCTAAATCTGTTGCTAGTAACAATTGATTGGTCCCATTCCTAAATTTAACCAAAGTCCGCTCTCTATCGACCTGTTCCATGCCTCCGTGATATGGTTCATGTGCTATGTCATGCTCCCACAAATAATCACTTACTCTACCCAATGCATCCTTAAAATTGCAAAAAATAATGCCAGGAACATCACCTACATAAGCCAATGCTTTTTTAAGCGTTTCCAATTTATCCTTATCTGGTGAAAGTATAGCCTTGATTTCTAAATTAGTATTCCCTCCTTTATGATAGCTGATGTGCACAGGTTTTCTCATCCCAACAAAAGCAGGAATTTTGGCATCTCTAGTTGCAGAAGTCAGTATCCTTTGCTTGACATTTGGAAGCGATTCTATGATCTCGGACATTTCCAGATCGAAGCCGATTTCTAAAGACTTGTCGTACTCATCAAGAATTAAAGTTTTTACATGATCCAAAGAATAGGTATCTCTTCTAAACCTGTCAGCTATTCTTCCGGGTGTTCCAATAAGTACAGCGGGCTTGTGTTTCAATTCGATTTTGTCCAATGTACCAGAACGACCACCGTAGACGGCATTCACCTTAAAGCCAGAGCCTAGGTTTCGAAGGACTTGTTCTATCTGTTGTGCCAATTCCCGCGAAGGGACAATGATTAAGGCTTGTATCTCTGGGTTATTGAGATCCATGGACTCCAATAATGGCAAAAGAAAAGCTAATGTCTTTCCGCTTCCTGTTGGAGAAAGCAAGACAAGGTCTGACTTCATACGCATCACCTTCCCTACTTCAATTTGCATAGGATTGAGTTCAGCGATACTGAATTTCTCCAATAAGGTACGCTTCAACTTACTACTGCCTGGGTCTTTTGTGTCTTTGATAATCTTCGACATTTTCAAATCTTTAAAATAATGGCTTTAAAATGCAATTAGGGTACAATATTAATACTTATTTAAACACAAAGCACTCTTTTGACCCATCTTATCGATGCCCACTTATTTAGTAATTCAACATTTTTGTGTTAAAGGCTAAATGAATTAATATTACTTTTGTCGGACTCTAATATAAAAGCACGATTGCTTCATGAATCAAAATTTCAAGGCGTATTTTTTAAACACTACACATGCTTCAAGCTGTACAGAATTGGAGCACATTCAATCCTTATGGAGTGGTTATGGAAAAATATCGCGTTACAAATTGGAAGCTGCTGCTCAAAAAACGGTAGTTGTAAAACACATTGCTTTAAACCAATCGCCCAAACATCCTAGAGGATGGAATACGGATAAGTCGCATCTTAGAAAAGTGAAGTCTTATGAAGTTGAAACGCACTGGTATCAAAAATGGAATCAAGCTTGCATGACGCATGCTCGGATACCTCAATTTATTGGTTCCTATCAAGAAGGAAAAGACAGGTGGATTATCTTAGAAGATTTGAATGTGGACTTCCCGTTGAGAAAACATCACGTTGGTCTATCGGAAATAAAAGCTTGTTTAAAATGGTTGGCAAATTTTCATCTGGCTTTTATAAATAAAAGTCCAAATGGTTTGTGGAAAGTTGGAACCTATTGGCACTTAGCCACCAGACCAGATGAGTTTGAAAAGATTGAACATTCGGCCTTGAAGTCCAAAGCGCACCTTATAGATGATGCTTTAAACTCTTGCAAGTACCAAACCATAGTTCATGGAGATGCGAAGCTTGCCAATTTTTGTTTCTCGAAAGATGAAACTGATGTTGCGGCAGTAGATTTTCAATACGTAGGAGGAGGCTGTGGCATAAAAGATGTCGCTTACCTATTTAGTTCTGCCTTAGATGGTTCATCACTACAGAGGTATGAAGACGACTTATTAGCTTATTATTTTTCTTGCTTAAAAGATGCTTTTGTTGCTTCTGATTTTGATTTTGATTTTCAAGAACTCGAATCGGAATGGAGGAAGATGTATCCATTTGCTTGGGCAGATTTTATTCGTTTCCTACAAGGATGGATGCCTTCCCATCAAAAGATGAATGGGTATATGATGGGTATGGTAGAAGAGGTCTTGAAGAATTTTTAAAAAGCGGATGATTGCAGAAAGTCCTTCTTAGATAGGAAGCGAATCTTTTTTATAAAAAATATGAGTTTTGAATCTATTAGTCTATTCTAAAGGTTCTTTAAAAATATGACAGGACTAAATCCCATCTTTTTTATATTCTGTTTTAGGAGAAAAAGGCTTATTTACTCGTAATATCACCTTGATATTTTTTATCAACTAAAATTATTAACACAGGTTGTTGAGTATTCTTTTGTTTTTCACCTTCTTCAATATTATACGATAATTCTATTTGCGAACCTTTAATTCTTAGGTAATTCACATCATACACGCTAGATTTTTTAGTCGCTTTTCCGACAACTACTATAGCGTATTGTTTTGAAAAATCAATACTAGTTTCTTCTTCATTTTTAGATGTTGCTGCTACTTCAAAGTATTTATCGAATTCTTTTTGCGATGTAATTTTATGGTCTCTTAATTGTTTAATGTTAGCATCTTCTTTCAAAGAGTAGTTATCTGCAACACTAAATGGTATTTCAGAATCTGTATTTTCTAATACCTTATCATTAACCGAAATACCAACACCAGTAACTGTTGTAGTTCGTTTATTGTAATTAAATATTATCAATGGAATTGTCAGCTTTTTAACTTCTTGGCGAGGTAGAATAAGAGCATCTGCATTGGGCAAATTATCTACTGCTTCATAATATGCGTTATCAAATAACTCTGTATTAGATTTATGTTTTCCAATGGGAATGAATAGTATATAACACCTAACAGTAGAAGCTTTGCCTGTTGTGGTTCTTAAAACTGTATAATCCTCTTTTGTTAGAGCCTCAATTTGAGCAGTATTATTAGTAATTGTTACTCCCGTTGTTTGTTTTGAAAAACTTGGTAAAGACACAGAACAGGATGAGAAAAGGGTAACTATAAATATAAAAGTTAACAATACGCCAAACAAAATTCTTATTTTTTTCATGCTTTTCGTTTTATTTAACAAAAATTCAGCCTTCCCTAATCCATTGGTTATCAAAGATTCACAATCAAAATGGGGGAGGTTGAAGTTTATTTATGATTTCAAATTTACTATTTTTCAAAAAATCAACAAACCATCACGTAAAACAATTAGCATCCTTAAAAGATAACCACTAATTCATTCAATTTAATCGTTTTTTGTGTTTGTTTTCTAATACTGACTAACGTTACCCAACTACTTGATTTCCAATCTGTTTCAACAACCACTTTTCACGGTATTCAGGTCTGGTAAACACGTCATGTTTGTTTGGATCAAGACCTAAATTAATCAATTTTCTTCTCAGTGCTGCAAGTTGTTGACGCTTTTCAT
>CALDYJ010000045.1 GCA_937941095.1 uncultured Saprospiraceae bacterium
AGCAAAAGCAGAACTCTTATTTTATGTTGAACTTGAAAAAGCTAACGCTCAATAATAAATCCAATGACTTACGATCAGTTAAAGAAGTTACAAGAAAGAGTGAGTGTTCTAAAGCGATATCTTTGACGTCGAAAAACGTCTTGTAGAAATCCATGAAAAAGAACAGCTTTCATTAGACCCAGAATTTTGGAATAATTCAAGTAGAGCTGAAGGCATCCTAAAAGAGATCAAGTTGAATAAAACTTGGGTAGCCAAGTATTCATCTGTCGCTGACGTCATAGATGATACAGAAGTGATGTTAGATTTCTTTAAAGAAGGAGAAGTTAGCGAAGAAGAATTAGAAATCCAATTTAAGCGAGCAGTTGAAACGGTCGAAGAATTGGAATTCAAATCAACCCTTGATAGTGAAGAAGATGCTCTCAGTTGCATTCTTGAAATTAATGCTGGTGCTGGTGGTACAGAGAGTTGTGATTGGTCAGAAATGCTGCTTAGAATGTATCAGATGTACGCTGATAAAAGTGGCTATAAAGTCAAATTACTAAATGAAGTGAGAGGAGATGTCGCAGGCATTAAGTCAGCAGAGATTGAAGTAGCCGGTGATTATGCTTATGGTTATTTGAAAAGTGAGAACGGCGTTCATAGACTGGTGAGAATCAGCCCATTCAATGCACAAGGAAAACGTCAAACCTCTTTTGCCTCTGTTTTTGTTCATCCGCTAATTGACAACACTATAGAGGTTGATTTAAATCCAGCAGATGTTGAAATGGATACCTTTCGGGCAAGTGGAGCTGGTGGACAACATGTCAATAAAACTGAATCCGCTGTTAGATTAAGGCACCTACCTTCTGGTATTGTTGTAGAATGCCAACAAGAGCGCTCTCAACATATGAATCGAGATAAGGCCATGCAGATGTTAAAGTCAAGACTCTATGAAGCTGAACTAAAAAGAAAATCAGAAGAGAAGGCGAAGGTAGAATCTAAGAAAACAAAGATAGAGTGGGGTGCTCAAATTAGATCCTACGTCCTTGATGATAGAAGAGTTAAAGATCATAGAACAAATCATCAAACCTCGAATACGGATGCAGTACTTAATGGCGATCTAGAACCATTTCTGAAAGCTTTTTTAATGTGGAATTCTCTTCCTTAGGTTTTTATTTAGTCAATAATAAAAGTCCTTGTTGTTTTGTTTCTCGTTCTAAATTTTGAAATATTCTGCTCGTTCAATTGACTTTACAAACGAAGGGTTTTTGCACTAAAAGTGAAATTTAAGGAAGTAAACTTGTTCTACGCAAGGTATACCTTAATTAGAAAAAGAACGTTAAATTCTAAATGGATTCATTAACGCAAGGATTATTAGGTGCAGCAACCTTTGCAATAGTAAAAAACAAGGACATAGGGAAAAAATCATTGTTGATTGGTGCTATGGCTGGAACTCTACCTGATCTTGATGTACTTCTTGCTCCATTCTTCAACGATATCGAATTTCTAACTGTTCATAGAAGCGTTTCCCATTCTATCCTTCTTGCAATTTTGCTTAGTTTACTACTGGGTGAGCTATTTTATAGATACTACAATAGGAAACAAACAAGAAAGAGCTGGAATCTTGCATTCTTCCTAGCGATTTTCACTCACTCATTGTTAGACTCATGTACAACGTACGGCACCAAACTCATCAGTCCATTTAATGACCATTTATTCTCATTAAACAGCATCCATGTCTTCGAACCAATCTATACAGCAATACTTTTTGCTGGTATTTTCATTCATCTCTTAAAATCAAAGAAGCAATTAAGAACAAATGCAATGAAATTCTCTTTGATTATTTCGACTTGTTATCTACTGGTGGGAATTGCATCTAAAAATCATGCCTACTATCATTTCAAAAGCCAACTAGAAATCGAGAACATGGCATACGAAGACATCTTAGTTTCACCAACACCGCTAAATATTTTCCTTTGGCACGGAATAGTGAAACAGAAAGAAGGATACCAGTTTAGTACTTATAGTATTTTCGACGGAAAGAAACCAGTAAAATTTGAATTCGTAAAAAGCAATAACGAGATTCTAATAGATGTCGCGAACGAAAGGTTAATTAAATACTACTTGGATTACACTCAAGGTTTTCCACTGGTCAAAAAAGATGAAAATGGAAATATAAAAATTTATGCCATCAAATATGGACCAATCAACTATTTTGGCAAACCCGAATTTGTATATCCTCTTAGTTTTAATCTTAATAATCTTTCGGAAGAGAAAATAATAATAGAACATTCTGGTAAGGTAAGAGGTCCTATTAAAAATTTTAAAAATTTATGTAAACGGATTATAGGGCAGATATAAAAACGTGGTTCACATGTGATGATAACATCATATTTATTTCCCTTCAAAAAAAGCTTTTCGTTAGTAAGAAAATGATTGTATTTTTAAAGTAAGCTGAGATTAAACTAAAGTGATAAAGTAACTTCATTAATCCATTTAGCATAATTGCCATTTGAATCAACATTAAGTTTAGAAACACAAGGAATATCATATGGATGTATTTCTTCAACTCTATCGCGAACAATTTCCCACTTTAAATTTGACGTTTTTAAGATGGAGACCCATTCTTCTGCCTTAACCACTTCGCCTTCCCATTGGTACATGCTTTGAATCTTATGAATATTGGCGCAAGCAATCAATTTTTCCTTGATTAACTGTTCGCAGATAATCTGGGCATCAATTTCTTTTTCATAAGTGATGTATATGAAGATAAAGTCCATAGCCAAGGATTTCATTATTAATTAATAAATGTAGACATTTAAATATGAAAGCCATCTTTTCAAGTCTATCTTTTTATAGATTACTAGTCATTTCTAGTGCTGCTGTTTTTTTTGGCAGAGCTTGGCAGCACATTTTTTGGGATGCGCCATTTAGAGCCGTATTTTGGGATGAAGGTTTAATGAGTGGTCTTTTAAACCGTCTGTTTGGTATAGAATGGGCTGAATTTCTAAGGAACCCAATTTATGATGAACGCATAAGTTTTATCATCAAAGGTTTTGGACTAATTTACTTCTTAGGATTTTTGGTAAGCATCTTTAGTCAAAAAAAGCGTGTATTGAATCACCTTTTAATCTTTGGTTCTTTGTGTCTTTGCTTTTTGGCCTTTCTTTATTGTAAAGAGAAATTTTATACTCCAGCCCAATTTTTAGAATATAGTTTACAGTACGCCAGCCCTCTTTTTCTTTTTTTTTACTTGCATAAAAAATTTGAAGGAAGTTTGATCTTGTTTATGAAAATAGCTATTGCATTAACTTTTACTTCTCATGGTTTGTATGCCATTGGATATTATCCTGTACCTGGAAATTTTATGGAGATGACAATGAATATTTTGCCACTCTCTGAAAGTGCAAGTAATAAATTTTTAATCACTGCAGGTATCCTTGATGTGATCATAAGCATTTTGCTTTTTATCCCAGGAAAAGCGTCACGATATGCATTGATCTATGCTGTCTGTTGGGGTGCATTAACTTGTTTTGCAAGAATAGCAGGAAATTTTGAATTGGAAAATTTAATAGGAAGTTTAAACCAGTTTGCCTTTGAAAGTATCTATAGGATTCCTCATTTTATTATCCCATTAGCAGTTTTAATGAGCAAGGATTTTAGAAATGTTTAAAAGATCATCATCAAAATGTTTCTTTTTAGAAATTGCATCTGCAAAAGAGGTCTTGCTGATCTTGTTATTTTGAATGCCAATCATAACGTTAAATTCGTTGTTTAGGAGACTCATAACAGCTCCATAACCTAGACGACTGGCAAGAATGCGATCAACAGCTGAAGGAGAGCCTCCTCTTTGTAAGTGTCCAATCACAGTCACTCTTGTAGGCGGCCCGTCGTAAACTGCATCTACTTTTTTAGCTATTTCGGTTGCGTTTCCAAGTTTTGAGCCTTCTGCAACTATGATGACAGAAAACAATTTATTCCTAAGTTTTGCTTTTTTTAACACAGCAATCAAATCATCAAATTTCAAGTCTACTTCTGGTACTAAAACATTACCAGCTCCACTACCAATCCCTGTAGACAGAGCAATATGACCGGCATCTCGTCCCATCACTTCAACAAAAAATGTTCGGTTGTGTGAATCTGCTGTGTCTCTAATTTTATCGACAGCTTCAATGGCCGTGTTTACAGCAGTATCAAAACCAATGGTAAGGTCTGTTCCAAAAAGGTCATTGTCTATTGTGCCAGGAAGGCCTACAAAAGGTATTTCAGGAAATTCTTCTATAAAGACTTGCGCCCCTGTTAAGGTGCCATTCCCACCTATAGCGACACAGGCATCAATGTCGTAAGCCAATAGATGATCATAAGCTTTTTGACGTCCTTCTTTCGTACGAAATTCCTGACTCCTTGCCGTTTTTATTATTGTGCCACCTCTATGTAGGATATTCCCTACATCACTGGTCTCAAGCCTTTGGATATCGCCCTGTACCATCCCATCATAGCCTCGGGATATCTTATATACGTGTAAATCATGGTAAGTAGCAGTCCTTACTACGGCACGGATGGCAGCATTCATGCCAGGTGCATCGCCTCCTGAGGTAAAAACAGCAATTCTTTTAATATCTTTTTCCATTTCTTGTTTTTTTAAAACAGGTGCAAATTTATTATTTATTCGAAAAATAGTCTACTAATCCATCAATTGGCTTTTCAATAACTTTTCCTTGGATGAGTTTTCTTTCATTAAGCACATCCATCAAAAGATCATTAAAATGAAAGGCTATTCCTCCAGTAAAATTTATTGGAACATTATTTAAGCCCCAATGAGAAAATTGATCTAAAAACTTAAAGAAACAATTTTTCACTAAATAAGAAAGATAAGGATGACTTTTATGATTGTAAATGAACTTAGTTATGGAAGCAACTTCTGATTTAGTATTTTCTGAGTGATAAATTTTGGCTAATAAGTTACTTTTATTTAGACCTTGGTATTCTTCAAAAGCTGAACTGATCGATAGAGGTAGTTTGTCACTAAAATACTTACTTAAAAAACTTTGACCAATGTGGTAACCGCTCCCTAAATCACCAAAAAGAAAACCACTTGCAAATATTTGTTTTATAAGCAGCCTTTCTTTTAGATATGCGACATTTGACCCAGTCCCTAATATACATACGATCCCTTCTCCGTATCCTATGCATGCCAATGCGCTTGCCATAAGATCAGAATTTATTTCTTTAGTAGCATTCGAATATTTTACTAAAGCTTCTTCGATTTTCTTTTTTTGGGTATTGTTTTTTACGCCAGCACCAAAATAGTAGATGGACTTTATTTCATTTGAAACAGTGGCAATTCTTTCAAAATAATCATTTAAAATAGAATCAATATAAGATTCCTTTTGATTGTAAGTATTAATACCGGCCGAAGAAAAATGATTAAAAATTTCATTGTTTTGAAGAAGTCTGAATTCTGTTGTTGTCGACCCAGCATCAATTATTAATTTCATTTTGCAGATTGAAAATTATAAAATTCTAAATGGAAGGTACAGTTTTCTTTTTTCATAAAAGGTACATTCCAATACCCATTGTATTTTATGTTTATCGGGACATATTTCTCATTAAATTTACCCAATTCAATTTCCATATTTACATCAAATTGATAGAGTACAGAATGGTAAGCAAGATGGTAGTTCCTCCCCAAGACTTGAAAGTTTTCTTTGTCAAAATATGTTTTTAGGTATTTAATTACTGTTTTATCCTGCTTTTTTTCACGATAGCCATCCTTGACTTTTACTTCAAAAACATAGGCTTCTCTGTTGCTTTTATGCATTGCAGATTTAATGCTGTAGTCATAATACTGAGCCATTTTCTTCGTAAATATTTCGGTCTTGCTTCCTATGATGGGTACTTGTGCTTTCTCTCCAGGCTTAAAAATCAATTTCTTTAATTCGGAGACGTACTTTTCAATTTTAGAATCATTAGTAGGTTCAATCCTAGGGTCTGGATCTGTACAGGATCCATTAGGTGCGTAGAATAAACGATCATGCATTTTAGCTGTATAGTAATTGTATTCTTTCTTTTTCTTTGTCTTATAAAATTTTCCTTGCGACTCCTCTTCTATTATTTTACTCTTTCTACAATTTCCTGTTGCTTCTTGTTCAATCAAATTTACGTAAGTAACTTTGCTTATATTTTTCTTGTTTTTGAAATTAAATTCATTAGTAGACTTATAAGTGAGAAACCTTAAATTGTGAAAAGCATGTATGAAAGATTCATCTTCTCTAACTAAAATCACAAAATCATCAATGTTGAATCCCGCTTTTGTAGCTGTCACCACAAATGAATCTAAGTAGACTACTGCAGAAATGTCTAATGAATCCAGCTTGGAGACCTCTTTTTGCTGAGAAAAAAGAGGGGACTGCAAGAAGTTTAAAAAGACTAAAGCGTTTAAAATTTTAAAGTATTGTGGCATGAATTTATAAGCTACCAATGCTTTTTTTTATTTTCGCTGCAAATTAAGACAATATGAATAAAATTGGAGTAATAGGAGCAGGAACTATGGGAAATGGAATCGCCCACGTATTTGCCATGAAAGGGTACAGTGTAAATTTAATGGACATCAATTCAGAAGCTTTGGACCGTGCTTTGGCCACTATTGATAAAAATTTGGGAAGAATGCTTGCCAAAGAAAGAATAACAGCCGATGAAAAAAGCGCTACTTTAAATAATATTACCGTTACCACAGATATGGCAGAAGGCCTCGCCGGATGTGATTTAGTGGTTGAAGCAGCAACTGAAAAGGTAGATTTAAAATTGAAGATATTTAAGCATTTAGATGAAACTTGTGGTCCTGATACTATCTTGGCTACAAACACCTCTTCCATTTCAATCACAAAAATTGCGGCGGTTACAAATAGACCAGAGAAAGTTATTGGAATGCATTTCATGAATCCGGTTCCAATTATGAAATTGGTGGAAGTGATAAGAGGGTATTCAACGAGCGATGAAGTGACGAATCTTGTCATGGATTTATCCAAAAAACTAGGAAAGATTCCAGTTGAAGTAAATGATTATCCTGGCTTTGTGGCAAATAGAATGTTAATGCCCATGATTAATGAAGCCATCTATAGTTTATATGAAGGGGTTGCTGGAGTTGAAGAGATTGACACCGTGATGAAACTAGGTATGGCACACCCAATGGGGCCTTTACAATTGGCTGATTTTATTGGGCTAGATGTTTGTCATTCTATCTTAAATGTCCTGCATGATGGCTTCGGAAACCCTAAATATGCTCCTTGTCCATTATTGGTGAACATGGTTACAGCTGGAAAATTAGGGAAGAAGAGTGGGGAAGGCTTTTACCTCTATACGAAAGGATCAAAGGATTTGGTAGTAGCAGGAAGTTTTAAGAAGTAATACTACAATTTATAAGAAATTAAAAAAGCCCTGTTGCAAATTTGCAGCAGGGCTTTTTTATTATTTATGCCAAGCAACTCTCCTTGGATAAGCAACTTTTGAATTCATCTTACAAGTGTCGTTTTTCCATTTTTGTAGCTGACTGATTACACATCTTATTCAGCTTCACATTTTGCAAATATGATGTTGCTTTCATTGAATTTTCAATTTCTTCAACTGCTTCAGTCCATTTAGTCTACGTTATACCTATCAATCTTGAAGTTATCGATTTCTCTCCTTTCTCTTTTGGTCGGACGCCCTGCGCCTCTTTCTCTTTTTTCTACACCAAACTTTCCAACGAACCAAGTTTTGTATTTGTTGACTTCATCTTCTGGAGTAAGATCATCGTAGCAGGGTTGAGCTAATTCAGCAGATACTCTTTTGTTGAGTAGTGCAAGCACCTTAAAATTTAGGTTGTAGCCATTTTTTTTTACATCTAACAATTCACCACCTACAATGAGGGTCGCTGGCTTAAGGGTTTTCTCACCTATTCTAACATGGCCTTTTTTGCAGGCTTCTGTGGCCATTGTACGAGACTTAAAAATCCGAACACTCCATAACCATTTATCAACTCTTACTTTATCAGGCATATTTTGATTCTCCTAAAGGTGGCCATTCTAATTTAAAACTCTTCAACGTTTCCAATACCTTATTGGCAACAAAATAATTACGGTAAGTTCTATTATCTACAGGCGCGATGTACCAAGGAATGCTTGATTTGTTCAGTACATTTTCGTAGGCATCTCTGTATTTATCCCAATGTTTAGTTTCTTCCCAATCGCCATCGTTATGCTTCCAGTTTTTACGCTTTACATCTATTCTTTCTTGAAGTTTTTCTTTTTGTTTTTCCTGAGATAGGTGCATGTAAAATTTGAGGATGGTGGTATTATTATCAAATTGCAATAAATTTTCCCATGCATTTATTGCAGCGATACGTTTGTCGCAATGTTCTTCTGAAATCCAGCCATGTACTCTTTGGATTAAAACGTCTTCGTAATGAGAACGATCAAATACTTGGATCATGCCTTTTTGAGGCGCATGTTTGTGGATTCGCCATAAGAAGTCATGCGCAAACTCTTCATCGCTTGGTTTTTTCCAAGCTTTCACATTCACTCCATCTGGGCTACATTTACAAAACACATTTCTTGTAGTACCGCCTTTGCCACTTGTATCCATTCCTTGAAGAACAATGAGTAGGCTGTGCTTTTTACCAGCAAACATTTTGAGTTGCAAGTCAGCTATTTCATCTGTGATTTTATCAAGTTTATCTTTGTAAACATCCTTGCTGAATCCTTCTGGTGGGGTCGTCGGATAATCTGATAGTATAATCATCTATTTTTTTACGTAAAAATAATGCAAAGCATTTATTTAGAAGAGTTTTTGAACTAAATTCTCATTTTAGATCTTTTTACAAGGTAAGATTGTAAGATTGATCTAAATCCAGCATTAATATCAGCTTCAACAAAATCAATTCTATATTGAAGGCATTTCACTTTTAAATTTTCTTTGAGTTTAGCAACTTGCTCAACATAGTAATCTTTCACTTGATTAGATTGAAGTTTAACCTTCTCTCCAGATTCCATGTCGATAAAAATATAAGGCCTGTTTTCAAATTCAAAATCAATTTCCAAGGCTTTATCTACCGTATGAAATAAGACAACTTCGTGTTTGTTGTATTTCAAATGTTGAAGTGCGGCAAACATTTCGTTGATGTCACCTTGTTCAAACATATCGCTAAAAATAACCACCAAGGATCTTTTGTGTATGCTTTCAGCGATTTGATGTAAAGATTCAGCAGTAGAAGTTTTTTTATCGTTAACAGGATTATCGATTAATTTTTGCAAATGGCTAAGAAGTAATCGATAGTGAGCAGTAGATGATTTACATCTAGTGTGGTATTTTACTGCATCATCAAAAATTGACAAACCAAAAGCATCTCTTTGTTTTCTTAGAAGATTCATCAATGAGGCTGCAGCCAGAGATGAAAAGAGTAATTTGTTCATCTTTTTCTTTCCATCAAAATCAGGCTCAGGAAAATACATAGAGGATGAAGCATCTATGACGATTTGACACCTTAAATTGGTTTCTTCTTCGTACTTCTTCGTGTACATTTTGTCGGTCCTTGCAAAGACCTTCCAATCTATGTTTTTAGGATCTTCTCCAGGATTAAAGATTCGATGTTCTGCAAATTCTACTGAAAAACCATGGAAAGGACTCTTATGTAGACCAATAATAAAGCCTTCTACCACTTGTTTTGCAAGAAGTTCTAAATTACCAAAGTCTCTTACATCAAAATTATTGATTAAATCCATGTCTTTTTATTAGTAGTTTTAGGTGTTTAGATACGAAATATAGGCATTGGCTGTTACAAATTAAAAACCCTCAATGATAAGTATCATTGAGGGTTTTTAACATTCTATTGATCTATATTATTGCAATTGAGCATTAATTTTATCTAATAGTGCCTGTTTAGAAGTAACACCTACGTGCTTATCTACCACTTCTCCATCTTTAATAATCAGGATTGTTGGAATACTTCTAACACCGTATTTCATTGGAATAGCTTGATTAGAGTCAACGTTCATTTTACCAACGGTAACTTTTCCGTCTAAATCAGTAGCTAATTCTTCAATTACTGGTCCAATCATTTTGCATGGACCACACCATTCTGCCCAAAAGTCAACAACAGCGACGCCATTGCTTAAAGCAGATTCTTGGAAATTATCATCTGTGAATTCAAATGCCATATTCTTTATTTTATTACATTATAATTACTAGTCTAACATTCAAAAGTCGGACTAGGTTGCGAAATTAACAATTTTTTATGATCTACAGAATCAAAGCTTGTGTTATGGCCTCTAATTCGTTAAGACTTAATCTTTTATAGTACTTTATATCTATGCTTTCACTCTGATTGATAAAGAAAATAGCTGGTCCTTCACCTTTCCAAGATGGATCAAATTTTTCCTTCCATTGTTCCTTTAAATTCTTCAATTGAAAAGATTTAAAAGGAATATTGTTTTTCCTTAGGTGCAAATTGATAGCTTCTTTTTTATCTACATTATCAAGATTTATAGAAAGCACCATGACTTTATTTTCATCAAAATTTAAGTCTTTTAAATGCTTCAAATTATCCTTACAATCTTGACAATTCAAGGTCCAAAAATTGAATATAAATAACTTATCTTTTGCTTGAGCTTTAATGTTTGATAAATCTACTTCATTTATCGTTTCGGAGACAAGTCCTTTTGCTTCTGACAGTTTAACTTGATCTTCTTTACTTAATTCTTTGCTGGGAAGAGCTTCTGCATGCGGCAAAGCGGCATTGAAATCAACCACATTTGTTTTTGGTTCGCTAGAACAAGCAGTACATAGTATAATACATATGAAAAGTTTAATCTTTTGAAACCAACAGTATTGCATGGTGAATTATTATTTATCCTTGCTAAACAATTATATATCACTAATTTCTTATAATTTAGGCTTAAATCAAAAAGTTATCACAGTTAATATTGTTAAATGAAAGCTAAACCAGCAAGGCATCAACTCATTCTTTTTAGCTTGGCTATTATTACTATTTTAATTAGGAGTCTTGCTTCTTATTTTCCATATTATGTTGAAAGCTTTTACAGCAATGGTATTTTTTTAGTAGTGAGGTGGCTGATTGATAACACACTATCATATTTTCCTATCCCTTTAATCATTGTTTTTTTCATAATTGTAATTGGACTAGCAATCAAAGGATATTTCAGTTTCAAAAAATCGAATAAGAGTTTAAAAGAAAAAGTATTACATAGTACTTATTCATTTCTAAGCTTCATTGCGCTTATCATTATTTTATTTTTCTGGTTATGGGGCTTTAACTATGCGCGGTTACCGATAGAAACTCATATGGGTTTTGAGCCTAGAGCTTTGAGTGTATTGGAAATTAAAAGTGCGCTAGAAAAATTAAGCCCAATCTTATTAGCTGCGAGAGCAAACATAAAAAATGCTCCTAATGCTCAAATTGATGAATCTTTTGTACCCAAAGATTTTAAACAAATTATTGTCAAAGCTGTCAAGAAAACGCTGAATGAAAATGATTATAAAGTATTGAGTACGGTGAAACCAAGGATATTGAAACCCAAAGGGATACTCCGAAAGTTTGGAGCCTCTGGTATATACTGGCCTTTTGTGGGAGAGTCAAACATAGATGCTGCCTTGCATCCACTGCAATGGCCAGAAGTATTAGCCCATGAAGTATCTCATGCCTATGGTTTTGGTGATGAAGGAACTTGCAGCTTTATCGCTTATATTGCATTGAAAGATTGCAAAGAACCATTCATTAAATATGGGGCTTTATTGGAGTACTGGAGAACTCTTGCCTCCAATTATCTTCGCTATTATCCAAAAGAATACGCAGCTTATCGAAAAAGTTTACCGGAAGATTTACAGGCTGATTTAAATGCCATTAATGAAAGATCAAGAAAGTATCAAGATTTTTTTCCCGGACTTAGGAGAGCAAGCTATAATGCATACTTAAAAACCCAAGGCATTTCAGAAGGTCTAGAAAATTACAATAGAGTTTTAATGTTGGTTGAGGCTTGGGAAAAAGTTAATTGATTGAACTGACCATTTCAACCAGAATTGAATTTAAGTTGTCTATGGCCAAAGGAAGATTCCAGTTTTCCTTATTCCTAGGCTCTACTTTGTTGGACACAGCTCTTATTTCAAGGAAGGGAGTTTTGGTATTTAAGCAAGCTTGAAAAAAGGCAGCTCCTTCCATGTTTTCAATTTCTGCCTTAAAGTTTTTCTTAAGTTTCACTATGGAGGCTTGATGGCCGCTTGATTTTTGTAAACTAAGCGAACGGACCTGTTTTAAAAAACCAAAGTCTTTGCTTTGATTAACTAATTTACCATTTTGAAATGGAAATTGATTTGGATCTATGAAGTCTAAGTCAAATAATGAAGTAAATTCTCCATTTGCATTATCTACACCTAAATCTCCATATTGTTCTTCAATTACATTGAGGACTTCTCCAATTTTAATGTTTTCATCATAGCTTCCACAAACACCGGCTAGGATGCAAAGATCGGGTTTGAAAACATTTATTTCCATTAAGGTACTGATGGCAGTGTTTACAAGGCCGACGCCAGAAACCTTAATTTTAATACTAAGATCTTCTTTTTTAAAGGCTTGGTTTTCAAATTCAAAATTTGCTTCTAGATGTTTAAGCAGTGGTGTGATTTCAAAAATGGTTGGAGATAGTATGAGTATTTTCAATTCTATTTTTTAAAGTTAAAAACAAGTCCTCCAGCAGGTGAAAAGCCTAATACATTGTGGTAAGTGCTACCAAGGTCAAACCTCAATTTATCTAGTATTTCTATTCCTAATCCAAAAGCAAATCTTGAAGGTCCAGTCGCAGCTCCAATTCTTGCATAGAGAATATTCATGATTTTATAATCAATTCCTAATTTTATGTCTTCCTGTTGATCTAAGTCTTTTTCGAATTCGAGGTTTATATGTAGCTTTTCTGAAGGCTTATATAAAAGCCCAAGATTAAAAACTAATGGAAACTCTTCTACACCAGCAATTTTGTCGGCTTTAATTGGATTTATGATGTGGGCACCTAGATAGAGATCTCTAGTAAGCTTAGACATTAAGCCAAACTCGAAGGTAAAACTGTTCGCATTTCCGTACTCCGGTATGCTCACTTGAAAGAAATCGAACTGAGCGCCAATGCTCAGATTTTCGAATAATTTTCTGGCATAGGAGAGGTTTATTTTTTTTTCATTATACCCTTCAAAACCATAATAATCAATCAATAGTCCAAATGTTCCCATTTCCATCGGGAGGGCAGCTCCGATGGAATAATTACCTAATTCACTTAAGCCAAATCTTTGAAATGCATTTGCTGTGATAGCAGGATCTTCTAGAAATGAAAGCCCTGCTTGATTACCAAAAAGAGCGTCAATACTCATTTGCGCATTGTTGACATCTGCCATTGAAATATTTCTGGCCGATTGTGCACAAAGAAAAGTTGACATGAAAATGAAGTAAATTATCGCAGAAGCAATTCTCATACACTAAAGTAAAATAATTTAATCATATTTCTATGCCATTGTTTCTGCAAATTTCCGAATAGAATTTTCCAGACTCATTTATGCTTCTGTTTTTACTTTCTAAATCAACACTGGCTAAGCCGAATCTATAAGTTGGACCTAGGTTCCATTCAAAATTATCAAATGTGCTCCAATGGATGTAACCTAAAAATGGAATTCCGTCCTCAATGAGTTTGTGGATGATAGATAAATAATCTTTTAAACAAGCTATTCTTTCTTGAGGGTCATCTGCACAGATGCCATTCTCTGTTATTAAGATTGGTTTTTTATATTTAGCAAATAGTCGTTCTACATTAAATTTTAAACCCGCTGGATTATATGCCCACATTTTATCAGTAGGATAGCCCAAATCTTTTAATTGGGCTGCATGATCAATGGCTGTAAGCGCATTTGGGCCTTGAAAAAGGATGTGTGCATAATAGCTAAGACCAATGTAATCTACATTTGAAAATAAATCCGCGGATCTTTTAACGAACCACCAATCCGTGAATTTAGCAAATAGTTTACCTACTGGATTTAAGCCTTCAAATAAAGCTGTATTTAATGAAATTCCTATTTGCTTGTCGGGGAATTTTTTCTTCAATTTATCGTACAGCAAATCATGGCAATGAGCCATGTTGTTTATAGCACGAGTACCCTTAAAATAGTTTTTTTCTTGAGGTGGAAATTCTCCCGTAATGAAAGCATTAAGGCAGTAGACATTTGGTTCATTAAATGTATTCCAATTAAATACCAAATCTCCAAAATGTTCTATGCATTGATCGGCATAATTTAAAAAGTAAGCTAGATTTTCCTTTCTTAACCAAGATCCGTTTTCTTCAAACCATAAAGGATTTGTAAAATGATGAATCACAAAAAGAATTTTAACTCCTTCATCATTGAGTTGTTTGAAAAATGTTCGATATTCCTTAACTACTTCCATATCAAATGGTGCCTTGGCGGTTGATTGTAATCTTGCCCAATCAACCCCACAGCGGTAAACCGTTCCAAATTCTTTGATGATTTCGACATCTTTTTCTCGTCTTAATTCGTGATCTGTCGTTCTGTCAAATGTAAAGCCATCCTTTGATTTAAATCCTTTCCAGTTGTGTTCTGTCGCAGTTTCAATCTGCGCAGATGCAGTCGAAGTACCCCAATAAAAGTCTTTAGGAAATTTCAAGAACATTTAAAAGAACTTATTGAAAACAGGTTTGGGAATTTTTGATTGGATGCTTAGACCAACTTGTGCTTCTAAACCATTTGGAAATGGCGTGAGGACAGGATGTATGCTTAAACTTAAATCTTCATTGACATCAAATGATTGCAAATGCGCATCAACAAATGCATCGACTGAATTTAAAACCCATATAGCTACGAAGCCCACATAAGATTGTTGTCTACGTTTATCGTACCTGTTTCTAATGCTTAACAAAGTATTTTCAGAAGCTGTTGGAAATTTATCAATGGTTAAAGGGTCATCATCAATTTTAATCAAATAGGCTTCTTTAAATTTCTTATAGTTCTTATTATTATCATAAATAAAGTAACCCATGCTGCCGAGACCAGCGTAGATGACGGGTATTTTCCAAATCTTTTTATTGTAAGCCTGACCAGAGCCTGGCAGAACTAGTGATAAACCTGCAGCTCTAATTGGATTAGGATAGGTTTTATCTTTAAATTTTTTGAGTAGACCTATCTTTTCAGTTTCGACTTTAGTTGTATCAGCATTTACTTGACTTAAGGTATCAGGAGGACTGATTACAGGATCATCTTCTTGAGCCAAAGCGCTGGATAAGAATATGATAAAAAGTAAAGAAGTAAAGCTTGTTTTAAGCATATCATAAAGAGTAAAATAAGCTGTAGAGGGTTGTTTATTCTTCGATGATTTCCAAGATTCTATTTAATTCTTCCACCCCGGCAAAGTTAATGAGGATGGCGCCTTTATTTTTAGCTTTTAATTTAATATCGACGATAGTCCCTAAATGTGATTTTAAATTCTTGCAAATGTCTTGATATTCTTGAGGCAGCTTAGGCGTACTTTGTTTTGACTTTTTGCTTTCAGTTGATCCCGTCACTCTTGCTCGAACTAATTTTTCAGTTTCTCTTACGGACAGAGAGTCATTAATTATTCTATTTAATACAAACAGTTGATCGTCAATAGTACGAAGACCTTGCAAAGCTTTCGCGTGACCTGTAGAAATTTGATTTTCTTTTAGAGCATTTTGTAGGGTAGGTGGAAGTTCTAGTAGTCTTAAAAAATTAGAAATGGTACTTCTTTTCTTTCCAACACGATCAGCCATTTTTTCATGCGTCAACTCAAATTCCTTCATCAGCCTGGAGTAAGTAATGGCTATTTCTAATGGATTGAGATCTTCTCTTTGGATGTTTTCAATTAAAGCCATTTCCATGACTTCTTGATCATTAGCTATCCTGATGTAAGCAGGAAGCTCTTTTAAGCCAGCTATTTGTGATGCTCTATATCTTCGTTCACCTGAGATTATTAAAAAAGAATCATCACCATCTTGCTTAAGTGTGACTGGTTGAATGATTCCATGGACTTTTATAGACTCAGCTAATTCATTCAAAGCTTGCCTTTCAAATTCCCTTCTTGGTTGATTTGGGTTAGGGTGAATTTTTGAAATCTCGATCATAGCAACCATTGAAGAGAGTTGTTTAACAACTTCTTGTTTTTTCATTGGTTCAGCTGAATCACTTTGAATAAGTGCTCTAATTCCTAATCCTAGATCTTTTTTCTTATACTTTTTGGCCATCTTGTAAGTGTAGATTTTATACGTTCAAAAGTAGCGAAAAGCATTTATAACCCTGCCTTTTTTTCCAAATCTTTAATTTTTTTATCATAAGAAGTTCTGACTTTTGCTATTTCACCATCAGCTCTTTCTTTTATTTTATCTGTTTGACCATCTACTTTCCTCAAAGCGTTTTTATGAACCTTATCAGCTTCTTTTTTAGCGAGCTCTGCAGCTTTTTGCGCTGCAAGTTTTTTGAGTGGGTTGTTGCCTGCTTTAGCAGCTAATCGGTCAGCTTCTGAATAAGCTTTATCTTTTGCTTGATCTGCACGTTTTTTTGCTTCTTTTCTGACACTATTGATTCTTTTATCCGCCTCGGCTTTTATTTTTTTAATTTTCGCATCTGCCTCAGCTTCTAATTTTGCTTTTTCTGCCCTAGCAATATCTTTTGTATCATCAATCTTCTCTTTAACAACCGTTTTTACAGAATCTTTTACAGTGGCCACTACATTATCTACTAATTCTTTTACAGTTTCACCTTCAGCTCCAAGAGGGGTCATCGAAATTTTTGGCTTTAGCGCAGTACCACCAATTTTAATGAGCACATTAATCATGTTTCCTTCAGAAATTTTCACACCCAACTTTCCTGCTTCTTTATTCAAAAAATCTATGCCTTTATTAGCGATATTACCTGCAGTTCCTTGTCCAAATAAAGCGCGTGGAATTTTAGCTTTAATTTTATAATCCATGGCTTGATCAAAACCATGGGTCCCTGAAATTAGCATATCTATACCCTTCATGCTTTGTTTAGTTTCTTTTAGTAATACTGCTCCGTCTTTTACAGTAAACCAATTCTTAGTATTGTCTAATTTGAGATTTTTTAGAAAAGCTATGTTTAGCTTACCGCCAATTTCCTCTAGAATTTTCGAATTTTTAATCAGGGCATCAAACGTTTGTAGGAAGCCATCTGCAGTCAAAGTATTCATATCAGGCATCATGTCTTTTCCTAAAGCTCCATTAAAAGACATGTCAGTTGAAAATTTACCATCGAGGTAAGCACCTATGGGCATCAACATTTTAAAGCTATTGAATTTTTCAAAAGCTTGCTTGAAGTTCATCTTGCTAATGTTGTATTTTAAATTAAACAAAGGTTGTTCAACACCTTTAGTATTGTAGTCTCCATTTACTGTCATTGCTCCGCCCATTGTTTGACCTTTGATGTTTTTTAGTTCTACTTTTTCGTCTGCCACACTTATCATCCCTTTCACGCTCTTTAGCGCTATGTCTGTGTAGATGACCTGTGCGATGTCCGTTGTAATGTCTAAGTCAATATTAGCCGGAATCAAATAAGGATCTAAATTTTCTTCTGTTGAAATATTTTTTGCAGCAGCACCAGAATCTTCTGCCATAAATTCATTCATGTCGAGTAAATTTGAATTTAAACTCAAAGTCCCTGTTAAAACTTCTTGATCAAATAGATAGGCAAAGGTGTTTTTAAGACTTCCTCTTGCAGAAAAATCACTCTTTCCAACAATTCCTTTCAAGACATCAATTTTCATCTCATTAGGAGTAAAATGACCTTCGCTTCTAAAGCTATTGACATTATAAGTGGAATAAACTAGCTTGCCTATATCTGCTTTCAATTTAAAATCAAAGCGATCAAATACTTCGTTTGCTTCATTGCTTAGGTCATTTTGCGTAGCATTATTACTTGAATCACTCATCCATTCGTTTAAATCAAATAAGGTAGAACTCAATATCAAATCACCCTTCATTGTTGTTTCTGGAGCGAACCAAGCTAAGAAATTGTCAATTTTACCGCTTGCTTTGAGATCACTTTTACCCAACTGCGCATCAAATTGGTTTACTTTTAAAAATTGTGGGAGGAAATCCAATGCCATGTCCTTAACTTTTATCAATGGATAGGATTCAGAATTATATACCAAATCTTTTACACCAAGTTTTCCACTCATGTCAATTTCATCGTACTGTTGGCTATTAAGCAAGGATAAGCTGCTTTTTACTTTAAAGTCAGCGTTTATGATACCATTTATTTCTTTAACACCATCAAAAGGGAATGCTTTAGCAAATTCAGCTAAATCCAAGATCCCTTTCATTTCTGTATCGATGTTCGGGTCACTTAGTAAGGTCTTGAGCAGCAATCTTCCCTGCAATGGATTATCACCCACTTTAATGGAAAATCTTGGCATGTCTAAGACCATGTCATCCATATCTTTTCCTAGACTTTGGATTTTAAATGAAGTATTTACATTTGAAATGCCTAGGGGCATTCCTGGATACTTGATGTTTCCATCATCAACTTTGACATCAACTTCAAATGACGGCATTTTATTTTCATTGTAAATGCCTTTTACATATCCATCAAAAATCACAGTCCCATCGGCTTTTACTTGATTAAAATCTTTGGTATATGCTCCAGGAACAAGGGATAAGAGTTCTTTTAATGAATTATTCGGTGTTTTAAACTTTAAATCTATGTTTACATCAGCATCATTTGTTTGAACAAAGCCATCCATTTGCACCTTCATCGCATTAAGCAATAAATTATTATCCTTCAAGACATATTTGCTATTGGCTAAATCCACATTGAATATAGCATCGAGGTCTATGTTAGCTTTTTGGATGTAATTTATACCTCCTGTACTAAAAGTAACATTTGAAGCTTTTGTCTTTGTAATTAAATCAAAAATGGATTCTGTAAACTTACCTGATCCAGCGTGATCAATGTTCTTAGCATTCATGAACAAACCTGACTTCTTGTCAAGATAGCTGAATGAACCGTTCTTGATCGTATAGTTATTTAATTCCAATTCAAAAGAAGATGAAGAAGAAGTTTTTTCTTGAGATGGATTATCGTCTGCATAAATGTCATAGTTAGCTTGCCCATTACTTTTGACTAAAATGTTAATATTAGGTTCATCTAAATAAATTGAATTAATCTTTATGCCCTCATCAGCTTTAATAATGGACCAAAAATTAGTGTTAACACATGCTTGTTTCCCTTTTGCTAAGTGGATCTTTTCAAACTCACCGATGCCTTCAATGTCATAATCTTCCAAGCAAATTGAGAATTGCGGAAAACTTTTGATCAAAGAGAGGTTTACGTCTTCAAAGGCAATTTTTGCCTCAAGCTCTTCATTTAAAGCTGTTTTTGCTTTTTCTACGATTTTATCTTTAAAAAAATAAGGGATAAAGAAGGCAGCTGCTACCAATAAAAGCAGAATAACAAAGCAAAAAACAATAATTTTCTTCATAAATTTCATATTCCTAATTTTGAGACAAAGACTTCCTTAAATACGATGAAATAAAAGCAATAATTGCATAAAGATTAAAGTAATCTTTAATACAAAGATATTATACTTTTCTTAGCTTTGACCGTATAAAAGAGGTATTTAGATGATAACATTTTTCCAAAAAATAGGACAGGACATTGATAGATCACCAATATATTGATACAACAGAGGGCTTGGCTGCTTTTTACAAAGCTAACAAAGCAGTAGAATGGATCGGATTTGATACTGAATTTATAGGTGAAAATCGATATAACACACTACTTTGTTTGATTCAAGTAGCAAGCCCTTTAGGCAATTATTTAATAGACCCTTTAAAAATCAAATCTTTAGATCCTTTATTGAAAATGATCAAAGATCCCAAGGTTTTAGTCATTACTCATGCTGGACAAAATGACTATAGAATTCTGTATAATTTGTTTAAAACAGTTCCTAAGAACATATTCGATACACAAGTAGCTGCAGGATTTTTAGGAATGAGGTATCCAATTAGTTTTCAAAAGCTGCTGAAATCAGAATTAGGTGTAAGAATCAGCAAATCTTATACAGTAACGGATTGGGAAAAGAGGCCTTTGGGTGCAAAGCAAATCAATTATGCCATTAATGACATCATACACCTAAAAACTTTATACGATTCATTAAGTAGCGGACTTAAGAAAAAGAAAGTCTGGGATTGGTTTAGTGAAGAAATGGATAAATATTCTGATTTGAAATTCTATAAGCGAAATAAGCATTATGAAGCACTGAAAAGTAAGTTGATGAAAAACTTAAATCTTCATAAACAAGTTTTCCTGCTAAGATTATTTGAATGGCGTGATTCTGAAGCGGCCGCTAAAAATAGGTCCAAAGAACAGATTCTTCCTAAGCGTCTGATGAGTACGATTGTTAAAAACATTGATTCTGGAAAGGATGCTTTGAAAAATAATAGAATAATTCCGAATAAATCATTGATAAAGAATTGGAAGATTTTCAATGAATTATTCCAGAAAAAGATTACAAAAGCGGAAAAAGATGTACTTACAGAATTACCAGTTGAAGTGGATCTATCTGAAGAGATGGGTTTAACTAACGAAATGTTGTTTCTTTTAGTGAAGCAAAAATGCCAAGAAAAAGGCATTGCACAGGCTTTGGTTTTACAAAAGAATGAGATCGCTAAAATTCAAATAGGGGACACCAAGGTAGACTTGTTGTATAATTGGCGAAGAAGTTTTCTTGGGGATGATTTTATCAATCTTTTAAAGAAACCTGGTAAAATGAAGTTGAAATTAAGTGGCAGAAAAGTATCTGTGCATTTTGGGGAACAATTTTTTAAAGATTCAGATCAACACAGCCCTGTTTAAGCATTCCATTTTACTTCTTGTATTTCTAATTCTTTAGCCATCCAGCGGCCAAGCACGAAAAAGAAATCTGATAATCTATTCAAGTAAATGAGTATAGATTGATCTATATCGCTAAGCTTAGCAAGACTCACAATTCTACGTTCTGCTCTTCTACTAACCGTCCTTAAAATATGGCAAAGAGAAACAATCTTGTGTCCTCCAGGTAATATAAAGTTTTTTAAAGGTGCTAACTCTTTCTGCATTTCATCTATCTTTTCTTCTAGACTTTGAGCATAGGATGCCTCAAACTGCATCTTGAGTTCAGGTTTTTCTGGATCTGTTGCTAAAATAGATCCTATGTTAAACAATAAGGATTGAATTGAAATTAGGTATGTTTTTGTTTCGCCTTCTTCTAAATGGTCTGAAAGAAACCCAAGAAAGGAATTTAATTCATCTACAGTTCCGTACGCTTCAATACGGAGATCATCTTTAGAAACTCGCGATCCTCCAAACAATGCCGTTCTTCCTTTGTCACCGGTTTTGGTGTAAATTTTATTTGCCATTCATACTGTTGTGGTAGAGAGATTCAAATTTTATGGTGTGGTTTTGACGATACCAATTTACATATCGCCTGACTCCTTCTTCAATCGAAGTTTTGGGTTGATAAGCTAATAAGGCTTGTGATTTTGAAATGTCAGCATAGGTCAAACTTACATCACCTGCTTGCATAGGCATTTTATCTATTATTGCTTTTCTTTCACAGACCTTTTCAATAAGCTTAATTAAATTCATTAAAGTGATGGTCTTCGATTCCCCTAAATTAAAAATGTCAAAACCTTTTAAGTTTTTTAGAGACAATAAGACGCCATCAATGATGTCTTCTACATAAGTATAATCTCTAGCTGAGCTTCCATCACCATACATTGGAATAGGCTGTCCTTCAAAAATTGCTTTTGTGAATTTAGCTATTGCCATTTCAGGTCTTTGTCCTGGTCCATACACAGAGAAAAACCTTAAGCAAAATATATCAAAACCATAAAGATGATGATAAGTATGGCAGAGTAACTCACCAGATTTTTTAGTTGCTGCATATGGAGATATTGGATTGTCTACAGGATGTTCTTCTGAAAAAGGCACTTGTTTGTTGTTTCCATATACAGAAGATGAAGAACCAAAAATCATTCTTGTACATGAATGTTTTTTCATGGTTTCAAGGATATTCAAAGTACCTGTGATGTTAACATCATAGTATAACTGCGGATCTTCAATGGATGGTCTTACACCAGCTTGAGCAGCTAGATGTATAACTAAGTCAATAGTATGATTTTGGAATATATATTCTAAAGCACTTTTGTCTCTAATGTCATTATGATAAAAATCAAATCCTGCATCTCCTTTAAGCTGGGCCAAGTTTGCTTTTTTTATTTCAGGATCATAATAGTCGTTTAGGTTGTCAATACATATTACTTTGAAACCTAAATTCAATAAGCGTCTGCTTAGTTGTGAACCAATGAAACCAGCTCCTCCTGTTAAAAAAATATTCATTCAATCTTTTGTTTGAAACTAAAATAAATCCCTGATAGTGAAACCAATACTGTAATTAAGTAAAACACTAAACTTAAGCTTATAGCAGCATTTACATCAATGTTAAAGTATTTTGCACTATATAAGAACGTTAACTCTCTTGCTCCTGCTCCTCCAAAGGTAATTGGTAAAACAGCAGCAATCGAGGATAGCAAAAATACAGAAAGATATGCTAAGATGCCTTCTCCAAAGCCTAAAGAAATCAAAATAAGAAACGCACAAAACAGTTGAAGTATTTGAATGATAAGTGACAAAGCCAGTGTTATAACTAATGATTTGTCATAAAAAGGAAACCATTTTTGCAAAATAAAGCGATAAATTAAGAAACCTGGTCCAATCAAAACTGGCAAATAGACCGCATACTTAAATGGGTTTATTAAACTTATACCAATAAGTAGTAATATCAAAAGTGCGACAAGACCAATTAAACGATCAAAAATCACAGCTTCAAAGAGCTTTTTCTTTGAAATTACGTGCGATTTTGACAGCAAAAGGATTTTATATCCATCCCCGCCAATACCACCAGGTAATAAAAGATTATAATACATTCCTAATAAGTAAAGCCTCCAATTATATGTATGGGAAAGTTTTAATCCAATGGCTGACCAGAATTTATTAAGTCGAAGTGAAGAAATATATTGTGAGGCAATAAAAACGAGGATTGCGGCAAAAAGTGGCAGTGGTTTTATTTTCCTTAAAACAGAAAGTACTTCATCAGAATTGACCTTTGTGAATACAAAATATAGTATCAATAAAGAAATGATGATTTTAACTAAGGTCTTTAGTCTATTCATTTTACTTAATCAATAAAAGCTTCTTTTGCATTTGCTTTGTGAATCGTTCTTATTCTGTAAGGTGTTTTATCTTGAGATTCATAATAGGTTCTCATCTGTATTTCAACAACAATTCCAATGGTTACTAACTGAATACCGAAGATAATAAATAGAGCTCCAGCAAAAAGCAATGGCTTCCCCCAAATGTCTTGTCCTAAGAATTTTAAAACAAGGAGATACATGTTTATGACTATTCCTAAGCTAAAAGCAAATAGGCCGATGGTACCAAACAAGTGCATTGGTTTTTGCATGTATCGCTTTAAGAACAACATCAAGATTAAGTCACTCATCACCTTGAATGTACGATTGATTCCATACTTTGAAGTTCCAAATTGTCTAGCATGATGCTTTACATCTATTTGGGTTATTTTAGCTCCTTCTAAACTAGCTAACACAGGTATAAAGCGATGCAATTCTCCATATAGACCCATGTCCTTTGCGATTTCAGACCTAAAAACCTTAAGGGTGCATCCATAATCTTTCATTCTTATTCCTGATAATTTACGAATGATTGAATTAGCAATTTTACTTGGAATTAATCTCAAAAACATTCCGTCTTTTCTCTTGGCTCTTACTCCGGCCACAACGTCCCAAGAATTTTCTTCAGCCATTTTAAGCATCATAGGTATATCAGAAGGATCATTTTGTAAATCTCCATCTAAGGTGACAGTAAATTCTCCTTTGGCTTCTTCAATACCGGCAGCTAAAGCCGAAGATTGGCCATAGTTCTTTCTTAATTCTACAGTCCTCAAACGAGGATGCGGATTTGATTTCAGTTTCTTCAAGGTGTCGTCTGTAGAACCATCATCTACGTAGATGATTTCATAATCAATGCCTTTCATCGCTTGATCAATTTGTGCTATTAGAGGGTCTATGTTAAGCTCCTCATTATAAACACAAACAACAACTGATATTTTAACTGAATCCATTTATTCTTTTTTTGAGGATCTACACCTATGAAGGTAATAAACAATCTTTTTATGCCTACTTGGAAATGAATCTATTTCTAAACAATTTTGCTCCACAATAGGCGATACCAAGTAGTAATCCACACTTTTTGAAACACTCGCTTTAGTTTTTAATAATTCATTTCTTTCTTTCATTATGTAATAACCATAAGTTTTTTCCATAATGTCTCCTCTTAATAAAGCGAGAGACCCCTCACTGCTGGCTTTCGCCAAATTTATAGCATTCATTTTAGCCTTAGCACCAGAACCATTATTTGCTTTAGCTGGTAGCACAATAAAATTGAATCCTATTCTACAGATTAGCATCAATATAATGGCCAAAGTTATGTTATCCTTTTTTGATTGCAGCATAAAATATCCAGTAATCGACAAACTAATCAGTAGAAAAAGCACAATTAATGACTTATGCTTAATAAATGCCAAATCTTCCGCAAATAGACTATAAACAGCTCCAAAAGCTATTATGCCTAACATGCAATAAAAAAGGAATTGTATAATTTTATAATGCGTGCTTTTTTGTTGCACATGATGTTCGTGCAAAGCAACTAAAACACTAAATACTAAAGGCAAAAACATGAACAAATACCGAGGATAGACTTCAGGTGAAAGCCAATAGATGATAATATTTGCAAGAAGCAGCAAGACACAAATGCTTAAAAATTCATTTTTTCGAATGAATGAAATTGACTGCTTTTTGAAAAGGTAGATCATTAATATGGTCCAAGGAAGAAAATCAAAAACGAATTCGATCGGAAATTCAAAAAAATGAAAAATGCTTTCTTTTAAACTATGAGCAGCTACTGTTCTCTTACTTGATTGCTTGAAAATTTCTAAAAATAAAGCTTCAACATCGCCCTTTTGAGCATAGGCATAATAGTATACCCCAAGTAAAATCAATGCAAAGGTAAAGCTTGCAAAATGACTCCAATGGAATAATTTTTTCCATTTTTTTAAATAAAGTAAAACACATAAAATGCTTATTCCTAAAAATGGAATAGCGGGTAGATTTTTTAGCATAAAGCCTAAGGATGCTAAAACATAAGCTGTAAAATACATTTTAGTCCATGCTTCTTGCTTTGCATAATAATAGATCAGCATCATTAAAGCATACATGAGCATAGAAAAGCATACATCAATTAGCCCTAAAAGAGCATCATAAAAAAGTATTCGCCCACAAGTCACCGTCAAAAGACTTACTATCAAGGCATACTTCTTGCCTAAATGCTTTTTTGTAATTGTAAAAATCAAGAAAGCATAACATAACAGGAAAAAGACTGTTGGAAGTCTTGAGGCAAATTCACTAGATTCTCCAAAAATCTTATAAGAAAAGATCAAGAACCAATTGTATAGAGGGGGCTTATTTAAATAAGCTTCTCCATAAATCGTGGGGAAAATGTATTCATGATTTGCCATCATTTCCATGGCTACAATTGCTCTGATGGCCTCATCATCAATGAATGGAACCAAGCCCAAATTAATTAAAAGCGCAGGCGCTAATAAGCACAAGCTTATCATTAATGCAGTACGTTCAATTTTACTTATGTTAGTTTTAAACTCCAATAATTTTTATTCGAATTTTATCAATGTTAAATCTTCTTTCTTTTGGACGTCGTAATACTTATAATAAACGCTATGTTTCTTCAAGCTTGAATCCTTTCCTTTTACTATGTAGTAAACATTCTTTTTTGGTGCCGATTTTTCAATAGGAATAATTTTCTTAATCAAATGCGACAGGTAGAAAGTATTGGCATGTTGAACCGCTTGCCAATTTAAATACCAGACTTCTTCTTCACCAATAATTTTTTTTAATTCTAGGGCATCATTCTTAAAGCTTGCAAATTTATTATCTCGAGGTACCCAAACGACATCTGTATGAATGATTCTAAAAAACATCAAGCTTAATATAAACAAGACCATAGTAAGTTCTCTTTTTTTAAAAGCTTGATAACTTAGAATCGCTATAATAATTGCAAAAATAAAGCAAAGGGGAAGGAGGTAATCAAGGTTCAATTTTGCGAATAAAAATGGAATACTGAAACAAAAAAGCATCAGCAGCAACATCGTTATTAAGAAAAAATTATTTAAATACCTTTTCAAATTAGGCTTGTTTTTCTGATAAGCTGCAAATGCTACCGTGTATATTAAAGGAACAAGCATCAAAATGTACTTTGGATAAACATTAGGAGATATCCAATAAACCAAAATATTTGAGCTAAACATCAACAAACAAAATTTGCTATAATCTGATCCGAATGCAGACTGCCTTCCAATTTTTGTAAAAAGGAAAGGAACAAAAAGAGTCCAGGGTAAGTAATGGTAAATCATTTCAAAAGGAAAAGATAATAGATGTTTAATAGTACCCAAAAAACTTGTTCGACTTGCAGTTCTTTTTATCGATTCTTCCCATAGTGTGCTAAGAATAGCATCTAAGTCATTATTGTATTGATAAAGGAAATAGTAAGAGAATAAAATTATGCTGAAACTTGCCATCCCCATAAAATGACCTAGGCTAAAAAGTTGCTTTAATTTTCTTTTCCATATAAAAAAAGATAATAGACTTATCCCTAAAAATACAATGGCAGGTAATCCCTTGAGCAAGTATGCAATAGCGCATAAGATGTAAGAGATGATAAACAAAGCGCTCATTTTGTCTTTTAAATAAAAATAATGGATGCTCATGATCATGGTGTAAATAATCATGGAAAACAAAATATCTATGTAGGCAAAATAAGATTCCCAGAAAAAGACTCTTGCACAAGTAATGATCATCAAGGCAAGAAGTATGGCTTCCAATTTTTTAAAATGATTATGATTAAAATAGTAAACAACATAAGCAAAAGCAAACAAAGCCAGGACATTAGGAATGCGCATGACAAACTCACTATAACCGAATAGTTTGAAGAATAGGATTAAAATCCAATTATAAAGGGGAGGTTTTTTATAATAGAACTCACCATTAATGGTGGGTGTAAAATACTCACCTGAAAGCATCATTTCCCAAGAAACTAAGGCTCTGGTTGCTTCATCAACACCTAGAAATATACTCACTACACCTAGATGGTAGAAAAGGGCAGGAATAAGCATAGCAATCGCTAGGTAGGTATAGGTTTCGTGTTTTAATTTTATCAATTTATTAAAGCTTAGGCTTGAATTATGACTTTAGGGGGATTTAACTTATCGCTATCCAATTTACCGTCTTTTAATCTAACAACACGTTTTGCAAATTCTGCAATGTCTGGTTCGTGGGTAACTAATATTATGGTATTACCATTGGCATGAATGGTTTCAAAGATATCCATGATCTCATTTGAAGTTTTGGTGTCCAAATTACC
>CALDYJ010000046.1 GCA_937941095.1 uncultured Saprospiraceae bacterium
ATGGTTTTCCTTAAATTGCTATTAGATTGTTTGAATAGGTTTGAACACTAAAAGTGTTAGGAGGCTAAATATTCGTTTAGATTTGATGAAGATCAGGAACTATAATTTTCCCATGTGGTAAAATGTAAACATAATATTTCGAAAGAAGGTTCCTTTGAAATCGAAAATTATCTTCAAACTTATGCTTTAATACATATAATAATTATGCCAAATATCATTCGAATAGCTCGATTGTTCGAACCGTTCGAACTAATTCTTATAGCGAATGCCTAATTTAATGCCCACTTCCTGTTGGAAAAAGTCACTTAAGTTTTCCTGTGCTTCTGGTTTACTAAAGTCTAAACTTGCTTCGAGATTAGTCCAGTCTTCTGAACTGTTCCATTTCATTCTAGCGAAAGGGGTAATCGTAAACATTTCTGTGATGCCTATGTCTAGGCCTAAACCAATATTAAAATGGAACCTAAAACTTGTATTTTCTTTTTCAATCCTACTACTTGAACTGTTCAAAACGTTTCGTTCTGCATAATTTTTCATATAAGTCACACCAGGGCCGACTTCTACAAAAAATCCTTTTTCAAAGAAACCACCTTCTTTTCCCCAAGTTGGACAATCACAATCTCCTTCTAAATTGAATAAGTAGATGTTGCTGTTTAGTAAAAACGTGATTAGACTTAAGTCTAAATCATATTTAGTTGGACCAATGCCTTCCTCTTCTTGCCAAGAAGCACTGTAAGTGGCGTAATTTAATTCAGGTAATAGCCTCATTCCAGTATTTGGAATAGGAATAGAATGATTTATACCAAAATTTATTCCTGTATTTAGGAATTCTCCGCCGTTACTTTCAATGATTTGACTCCAATCATTGGCCAAGGGTTTTGAAAAAGCCGCAAGTATGCCAATTTGAGCTTGGCCTTTTATTAAAGGAAAAACTAATAAGATGAGTAGAAATAGATTTTTCATAGTTAGGTTTATTCAAAAACGGTTCCTTAAAGTTAATATTTTATCTTTGCCCTTGATTTGAAGACGAAAGATAAAAATAAAGATAAAGTAAAGGTGATCACCTTGGGGTGCTCCAAGAATTTAGTTGATTCTGAAAACATCATAACTCAACTGAATGGAAACGATATTGAAGCAGAACATGAAGGGCTCCTTACAGATGCTAACATCGTAGTAATCAATACTTGTGGATTCATCGATAGAGCTAAAGAAGAATCTATAAACACTATTCTTGAATATGCAGATGTAAAACAAAAAGGAGACATTGACAAACTCTATGTCACTGGCTGTTTATCTGAAAGGTATAAAGAAGATCTCCAAAGAGACATTCCTGAAGTCGATGCCTATTTTGGAACAATGGAACTTCCAGGACTTTTGGCTAAGTTTAATGCAGATTATAAGCACGAATTGATTGGTGAAAGAATGATCACTACGCCAAAGCACTATGCGTATGTAAAAATTTCAGAAGGTTGTAACAGGACTTGTTCTTTTTGTGCCATCCCCTTAATGAGAGGCAAACATGTTTCTAGACCGATAGAAGAGTTGGTTAAAGAAGCTAAGAACTTTGCTAAACATGGGGTAAAAGAGTTGATGCTTATAGCACAAGAATTGACTTATTATGGTTTAGATCTATACAAAGAACGAGCACTTAATAGATTGTTAGAATCGCTTGCAGATGTAGAAGGCATAGATTGGATAAGATTGCATTATGCTTACCCAAGCAAATTTCCAAAAGAGATCTTTGATGTGATGGCTTCAAGAAAAGAAATCTGTAATTACTTAGATATTCCTCTACAACATGCTAACGATGATGTTTTATTTAGAATGCGTCGTCAAATCACAAGAAAGGAAACGGAAGAATTAATTAATTACGCCCGTGAAAAAGTTCCTGGCATCGCCATACGAACAACGATGCTTGTAGGTTTTCCAGGAGAAACCGAAGATGAATTTCAAGACCTTGTTGATTTTACAAAAAGAATGAAATTCGAACGCTTAGGAGTTTTTCAGTATTCTCACGAAGAAAATACCATTGCTCATGAGCTTATTGATGATGTTTCATCTGAATTAAAACAAGAAAGGTCAAATGCTTTGATGGCTGTGCAACAAGAAATTTCTTTCGAGAAAAACCAATCAAAAGTTGGTCAAATTTTTAAAGTGCTAATTGATTCAAAAGATGGAGAATCTTATATTGCAAGGACAGAAAGTGATTCTCCAGAAGTCGATAATGAAGTCATCATCAACGCGAAAGATCAATACCTAAGAATAGGTGATTTTGTAAATGTAAAAATCATCGATGCCATGGAATATGATTTAATTGGAGAAGTAATTACTCTTTAAAGTAGACCAACTTTCCTAAGTGTTCAAAATTCCTTGTTTTGACTTTTAAGATGTACATACCTTCAGCAAAGAAATCGAGATTTTCCAAGGCTAATTCTCCTGATTCAAAGGCAATCAATGTTTTGGCAAAAAGTAATTTACCACCTAAAGTATAGACACCAAGCTCCACATTATCTTTTTGAGGTAAAACCAGATTGATTTTATTTGCAGCTTTAAATGGATTCGGGTACCAAATATTTATTTGATCTACTTGTGGAACTTGATCAATCTCATTTGGATTTTGTCCAACATCTAAATACAATACGAAGCCATCATGATCAGAAATTCTTAGGTCATTGTCAACACCAAGAAATTTATCTGGTGCATCTGCATTTCCTCTAACATAGGTAAAGTCACTGACGATCATGTCTGATAATGCACCAACTAAACAATGATCTAAAATTTGAATGCTGCCATTAAAAACATAAGAATATTGTTCTTCTGTTGGAGAGTACTCTATGCTTACATTAGCTAATGGTTCAGTTAAGACTGGCACAATTTCATATTCTGCCCCTAAACTTTCTGTACCTCTTATTTGATTCACCACATCTACGTAACCATCGCTAAATTCAAAGGCATTAAAATCGCCTAGAACGATAATGTTTCTGTTCTGATTTTGTAAGCTCTTCACCATTTGAGCAACAGAGATAGCTTGTTCATGCCTCTTAATTCTTACAAATTCTGAATTCGAACCTTCTATACCATTTAAAGATCTTTGATGTAAATTCAAAATGCTGATGTCTTGTTGAGCTGCAGTGTTTATAGTGGCTGTCAATAGGAGTGGAGGTCTGTCATGTTTTCTACCGCCTATGCTTAAGGTTTCGAACAGGCCTAGTTGACTAATTTCAACATTAGAAATGGTATTGCGTGTGAGGTAACAATTATTGATGTCACCACTTGCATCCAAAATCCAAAGTTTATACTCCGCACTCGAGTCCAAGTTTCTTATCTCTTCAATCAAGTCTTGCATTTCTTTTTCTCCGCCTATTTCTTGAAAGCCAATAATGTCAGGACTCTTCATTTTCTCTACAACATAGCGCGCAAGTTTTTTAAGGCGATTTTCATAGTTGACATCATTCGTAAAAAAACGCAAGGCATTGAGACATCCCACACTAATTTCATTTTCCTTTATGCTTGGAATCTCTTGCATGCTTGGCGCAAATAGTTCATAATCTATTGGCCAGATTTGATATTCATTGTCATTTTGTAATAATATTCCATAGCCACTTAGCTTCGAATTACCCAGGACTTCTAATTCTCTTGAACCGCCAAAAGCATGAAAAACGACCTCCATTAATTCAGGATTTCCATCCCATTCTATAAACCCATTTGGAGCAGGATATAACACACCAGCTTCTCTTCTGGGCCTCAAAGATTTTGTTGACACATACACTAAACCTTGATCATCCGAAGGAGAACAAACCCAAGCATCCTCAAAGCGGACCAAGGTATTTTCTAGACGTTCTAAATCATCAATGCTGTTTGGAATTCCACTTGGAAAATCGTCATCCAATTTAAAACTTGCAATAGGGGATGGGCCATCGTTTAGATAAATGATCTCTTCCAAAAACATTAAAGTATTCCCATTCCTTTCATCTATTTCGCCTCTTACATCTATGATGTCGTTAACTTTTGGCAAATTATTGCTAGACATCACCATGAGACCTTCTGAGCTCAAGGGGTTGCTGTCTTCATTACTTTCTTTACTTTGGATAAAAAAGAAATTGCTTCCGACAGCTGTCACAACATTAGCTCGAGTCCATACCATTTGATTGTTAAAAGGACTAGAGTTACCTAATCCTTGGATATCCGAAATGCTAGCTTCTTCTTGAGCATCCACAAACAATGTAATTGAGCAGATACTAAGTATAAGCAGGAATTTCAGTGCTATGTTGTGTCTAAAGTTCAAATTTTGAATTAATTATTAAGAAAACAATGCTAAAATTAAACAATAACCCGTTCTTTCCATTACATTAGAACAATGGATTACGTAGATAAATCAATTTTTGCCAAAGCAATGAATCCTTACGTACAGTCAGGGATAATTTTATTGGGAATTTTTGTATTTGATTTATTGACTAAAGCCTGTGATTCTTTAGGTTTAGTTGCTGTAGATCAGATAACACCATGGACGATAACAGTCGCTGCATCCCTGTTTTTCGCTGTTTTTAATAGCGTGTTTTCATTGTCTTCCAAAGACATTAATGCTTATTGGAGTAAGTCAACCATAAGTTATTTAGCTTTAACTGGCTTAGGTGGATTATTGGCTTGGGCATTTTCAGGCCTTTCCCTAAATGCGGCAGGTACTTACAAGTGGATCTTGATTGTAGTAACCGTGAGCTATTTGGTATTCATGAGCATCATAGGCTTTATGCGCGTCATAGTAGACTTCGCGCAAAAAGAAGAATGGAATCAACCCAAGCAAAAAAGAAGAAGAAAAAAGTAAAAAGCTTAAAGTTTATCTAAACCCAATTCCTCTTCTTTTTAATTGGTCATTTTCCATCAAAGCAAAGCCTTCAACATCATTTCTGTGAATAGTATGAATCAACATCCAGTCTCTATCTTGATGCGGAATGTCTGCCATTCTTAAGTTTTGTTTCTTAATGGCCTCATTTACTATTTTTCGAATGGTTCGAGCATTACCGAAATATTTATGCTTATTGTCAATCAAGCTATTGACATACATTTTCATGTGGTACTCCGCTTCTTCATCTAATTTAAGCTCTTCTTTATCCAACATCATCTTTGCAATAAGTAAAAGCTCTTCGGCGGAATAGTCTTTAAAATCAAAAACTTTGTCGAATCTAGACATCAAACCTGGATTAGCTTCTAAGAAACTTTGCATTTCAACAGGATAACCAGCCACAACGACCATGAATTCTCCTCTATGATCCTCCATTAATTTGAGCAAAGTTTCAATTGCTTCCTTGCCAAAATCGCCATTGCTGTCTTTAACTAAGGAATAAGCTTCGTCAATAAACAAACCACCGCCCATCGCTTTTTGAACCAATTCTGATGTCTTTATTGCAGTTTGTCCAACAAAGCCAGCTACTAAAGATTTTCGATCGCACTCAATTAAGTGTCCTCTTTCAAGAATTCCTAATGCTTTATATAACTGTACTAAGATTCTTGCCACTGTGGTTTTACCAGTTCCTGGATTTCCTTTAAAAACAGTATGGATCGAAAATGCTTTTCTTATGTCTCGACCAATGTCCTTATAGTATCGTACTAACTTTACCATCTCATCCACTTCCTGCTTGATCTCACTTAAACCAACAAGATCATGAAGTTGAGACAAAGATTCTTGGAGCAGCTCTTCATCAATTGGCATTTCAATGTAATTTTTGCCATTTTGATTAAACACTTTTTCCAAATCTTTGGTAACTAAAGTTGAAAGTGCTGAAGCTTCCATTGTGACAGGATCATTGTCAGAAGTCATCAATCTAAGCGCCATATTTTGCTTTGACTCCTCAACTAAACCATTGATGAATCTTGCATTCCCAAATTTATGATCTCTGTTTCTATAGATTTCGTAGATCTTTTTTTGGATAAACTTCCTTGCTTCTTTATCAATGTATACACCTCTTTTTTCTGCCGTAAAATCTGCGATTTCGATAAGTTCTTCAGGGGTATAATCAGGAAAAGTAATGATGTTTTTTATCCTAGAATCCAGCCCTGGATTTGAATCTAAAAAGTTTGCCATCTCTTTTGGATATCCAGCGCAAATGATTGCTAGATCCCCTGGACCATCCGACATTTCTTTCAGCAACACCTCTATAACTTCTCGTCCAAAGTCCTTTCCATCATTTCCTCTATTGGTTAATGAATAGGCTTCGTCGACAAATAGTATTCCCCCTCTTGCTTTTTCTATGGCTTTCTTTACTTTAGGAGCAGTTTGCCCTATAAATTCTCCAACTAAATCTGCTCTACCTACTTCAAAAACTTTTCCATGCGAGAGCAATCCTAGACTGTGATAAATTTTACCCAGCATATTTGCAACGGTGGTTTTACCAGTGCCTGGATTTCCTTTAAAAACGGAATGTAAGTTTAATGTTTGTTCCTTTTCTAAACCTTTGTCTTTCCTGATCTTTAAGAACTTTAAATAAGTAGACAACTCATTTATTTGAGCCTTTACTGTTTTTAAACCAATTAAAGTTTCTAATTCTCCTTTAGCTTCTTCAAAAGAAACCAAGGTGTTACTTTTCATCAGAGATGAACCAGTACTTAATTTTGTACTCGTGAAATTTAAAGAACCATTATGCGTTTCTTGCTCTTTACCGACCTCGAAAGGGATGATGGCTAAGACTTGATCCATAAACAAGACTTCCAAAGTATATAAGTCTCCATACCAATAACCTACATTATCAGAACCATAACCAGTATCAAGAATAATTTCGCCATGATGCTTTTTAATTTCTCTAAAGTAGGACATAAATGCTTTGTGCTGTCCTGCATCATTGTAAAAATTGAATTGTAATTCTAAGGGTAAGCTATCGTCTTCAAATTTATTTTCAAGACATAACTCCACATTGATGTAACGAGTAGTTTCCGCAGAGAACTTTTTTAAATAAATTCTATTATCAATGGGCATTCCTTCTCTTGCACTTTCAAAAAGTTTTATGCTTTTGATGTTAAAGTAAGGATTTTTTTCTTCGGTTACTTTGCCACCATTTACGAGGTAGAAAATTGCAGTTCCTACTTTTTCACCATCAAAAAGTACTTCCCACTCGAATGATCCTTTCTTCCACCATCCTGGTTCAGGTGTGCCCCAACCTTCTCTTACGTATATGATGTTTTTTCCTTTTGGTACAACGATGTGTTTTTCTAAAGAACATAGTTGTTCGCCAGTCTCAATGTTGCGACAGTTGAATTTTAAATCAGCTTCCCAATCACTTTCATCAAATAATTTATTGTAAAATGAAAGCTCGCAGTAAATGTAGCGACTCTCAGATTGGTCATAAACCTTCCTATATTTTTTTTGATCGTGGTATAAGTTTTCTTTGGATCCAAAAACCTTAATATCCTTGACCTTATAATTTTGAGGCCTATTTTCGTCATTATCGTTCAGTAGCATGTCAATTCAGATATGAGATGGTGAAATAAATCCATCTACTGAAAAATTCAAGCCAAAGATGTATAATAATGAGGAATATCCCTGAGATGACTGATGTGCTTCATAATGAAGCAATTAGATAACTTAAGTATCGTCATTTTGATTGTTAAATGACGTGATTTATAACATTGAAATTATATTTAATATTAAGTTTCTTGTCTTTGCTGTTTTTCGTAGTCTTCCGCAGCTTGCTTTGCCTTTCTTGCTAATTTCTGATCATTATTGCTTTCATAGATGCAATAGTTTTCATATTTGACGGAATCATTTTCTTCCCAAATATCTTTTCCAATATTGCAAAGTATTACCAACTCTTTATAAATTTTATTTCCTTGTTTAACACGATTTTCTACAGCAATGTCTCGATCAGCTACTTTATCTTGTTGAATGTTAAGTGCTGTTTCAAAGTTTTGAGAAGCTTGGACCACTTTGAGGATGTTTCTTTCATTGACGCCAACATCTTCTAAAAAATCTATTTGAGCCCTTGCTACTCTGACGACTCTTCTACCACAAAAAAGCAACTGGGCATCTGTCATGTCGCCCATTTTAGAGCTACCAAACTTTCGGTAGCGTCCACTTCTGTTGTTGTATTTTAAAGCCACTCTCGTCATGATGCTTCTGATAGAAGATTTAAGCTTTTCTGCTGTTTGAGATTTTTTTTCTGTAAGGATCATTTGTTCTCCTACTAATTCATCATCTTCTTTTAGTCTAGAAAATTTTTCAATCATACTTTTGAAAGCCATCATTTTTTCTTTGCTGTATCCATAATCTTCAAACTGTTCGATGTCTCTCTTGGCATATCTCAGTCTTTCTAAAGACTGGACATATAAGTCTGCATCCGGAAAGTTATAGATTCTATTTTCTGCTTGTTTTTTCATTGAATTTATTTTAGTTCCTTAAGAATAAGCTGTTAGGCCCAACATAAAATCTTTATCTACTAAACTTTCGAGAGACTAAGACCAAAGACCATGTACAAAGAAAAGAACGTATTACAAAAAAACAAAATGTTTCTACTTAATAATTTTAATTTACCTTAACAATAATTTCTTGCTAATAATTATGAGTTATTTGTTTAGTTGTTTTCAAAATCGCCTATCAATACTCGGAATTTAGATCGCTCATTAAAACATTGCCGACAAAGGAGGAAAAAGTGTGAGTTTCAGCATAATACAAGCAAAGAATTGAGTATTTTGCTCATCTACTCGGAAGGAAAACTGAGTTTCTATTAAAATTCAAAACATTAAATAATGAAATCAAATCTATTACTAATCGTTTTCTTGGCTTTTGTATTGAACATATCCGCTCAAGTAACTTATAAGGAAGACATCCTTCCTCCTTTGCCAAAAGCAAATACGATTAATCTAAGTGAACCATTTACGGACTATGAACCAAATTGGCAAGTCTTAGAAGCTCCTCCAGTAGATGGAGACTCTTACGCTGCATATTTAGCAAAAGTTAAAGAAGAAAGCGCTAAAAAATTTCCTAAGAATTACGATTATATTCCCCAAGCAAGAAGTGGAAGTGAAGCTCCAGTGGTAACAAGAGCTCTATTTGGAAATCCATCTCCTTCAAATACACCTACTGATAATCACATTGCCGTAAACGCAAACGAACAAGTTATTTCGGTGGTGAATTCAAACATTACGGTTAAAGACGCTCCTAATTTTATTACCTCATTAAGTATTTCTTTAGAAGCATTTACAGAAACCCTAGCTATATCGAATTTTGTCTTTGATCCAAGAGTAAATTATGATCCAAAGTCAGATAGGTACTTTATGACAATGCTTTCTGGTTCTAGAAGTAATGAATCTTACATCATTTTAGCTTTTTCTGAAACTAATGACGCATCGGGTAATTGGCATCAATATGTTTTAGATGGGACCCCAGAAGATGATGGAACTTGGTCTGATTATCCGATGATAACTTTTACAGATACAGAATTTTTTCTGAGTATGAATTCTATTAGAGATAATGAACCATGGGAAACTGGATTTGATCACACTTTGATTTACCAATGGAAAAAAGAAGAAGCTTTTAATGGAGATCCACTAAATATGAAAGTGTGGTATGAAGTGGAATATGGTGGAAAAAGTATAAGAAATATACATCCAGTTAAAGATGCAAAAGGAGAACCAGGAGATAATGTTTACTTTTTGTCAAATAGAAACTTTGACATGCAAAACGATAGTATTTTTATTTTAGAAATTACTGGAAAACATGATGATCCTAATACTGCATTAGAAGTGGATGTAAAGAAAATGGATCAACCATATGGCGCTCCTCCTCATGCAACTCAAAGAGAAGGTTTGCTGCAAACAAATGATGCAAGAATTCTAGATTCTTACTTGCTAAATGACAAAGTTCATTTTGTTGGAAACACTATAAATTTTGACAACGGATTAGCAACTTTTTATCATGGGATTGTAGATGATATTGCTGGGGAAAGAAGTATTAGTTCCAACTTCATTCAATCCGTTGCAGGTGAAGAGTATGGTTACCCTTCCATCGCTTATACAGGAATTGAGCAAGAAGACACAGATGCCATAATTGTTTTTCTACATACTTCAGCAAACAGGAATGCTGGTTATTCCGCTCTCTATTACGATAATGATGGGCTTTATTCACCTCATGCTACTGTCAAAGAAGGCATCACTTTTATTGATATGCTGAATCAAGAAGTTGAAAGATGGGGAGATTATTCTGGTAATCAAAGAAATTATTCAGACCCAGGAGAAGTTTGGGTTTCTGCATCCTATGGAGGAACTCAAAGAGTTAATGGCACAACAATAGGCGAAATTATAAGACCGTCGCTTTTTGTTTCCACAGATCAAATCGCAGAAAGCGTCAAAGTAAAAACATATCCAAATCCCACTACAGATCGATTTTCAATAGAAATTGATGCCATGGATATTGACAACCTCCACATGTTTCTTACTGATTTAAATGGAAAAGTTATCCATACCTTTACAAATACAAAACCTAAAAGATCCGGAATTTTGGATTTCTCATTTTCTACACAACCTCTTAGTGCAGGCACTTACTTATTGAATATAGTAATCGATGATCAAGAAAGGAGATCTGAAAAAGTCGTTGTAACTAAATAAGTAAAAGGAATATATGACAGCGGAAGAATTGATTAAATTAAAATTCCCAATTGGTAAATTTCAAAAACCAGAAATGTATACTGAAACACTCAATCAGGAAAACATTAAGGTGATACGAGATTTTCCAAAAGTCCTTAAAAAAATGGTAGATGGACTGAAAGAGGAACAGCTCAATTGGGTTTATAGACCAAATGGTTGGAGCATCAAGCAGGTTGTACACCATTGTGCTGACAGCCATATGAACGCTTTCATAAGGTTTAAATTAGCCCTGACAGAAGATAATCCTGTCATTAAACCTTATGATCAAGCAGCTTGGGCTTTACTTTCAGACGCTAAAGATTTTGGAATCGAATCTTCGCTAAATTTGCTATCTGGACTTCACAGCCGTTTTGCAGAAATGTTAAGTGGATTAAATACCCAAGATTTGGATAAAACTTTTACTCATCCAGAATGGAACAAGCATCTACCTTTGAAAATGAATCTTTCTTTGTATGCCTGGCACAGCAAACATCACACTGCTCACATAAAGAACGCAATTATATCAAAAGGAAAATACCAAAGTAAATGAAAAACATCTTCGTATCATTCATGATTTTCCTAATGTGTTCACCTTTGAGTCAAATGTTAGCTCAAGATGAATTTACTTTTTCAGATTCAATAGTTTATTTAGAGAAAACCATTGAATCATTTAATGTACACTGGTACATTGAAATTTTCAATGAAGATAATGTTGAAAGAGATATGACTTGGGAAGCTAATTTTTCATCTTATCCAGCTGATTGGCTTATTAGTTTTGATGACCAAAGTAATTATTATGAAAACGTTTTGCATAATGATTCACATGATTTTGTCTTAAAGAAAGATTTGGACTTGCCACAAAAACTGATCATTGGTGTCTTTCATAATGGAGCAATAGGTCATGGGCAATTGGCTTTTAAAATATTTGAAAAAAACAATCCTAATCAACATAAAACCATTATCTATGACATTACTTTCCTCCCTAAAGGATTTATAGCAGCAAATGAATTACCAAGTATTAAAATAGTAAATAATTCCTTCAATAACACAAATAGAACTTTAGAAATCTTTTTCGAGATTGACGATGAAGACAATGACTACTTGAATGTGGCCATGTATTATAAGGATGCAAATGAAACTGGTTATGTTAGGGTAAATAATGCCACTGGGGATATTGGAGATTTTATACTGAAAGGATCAGATAAAAAAATTGATTGGATAATTGATTCAAACATGAACTTATCAGATTTCGAAGGAATAAGAATTACGGTAGAAGATGGTGAAGAAATGAGTGTCCATGAGATTATTGACAAAGTCGACCCAATTGAATTAGAAAATATGCTGTACCAAATAGCAGAAGAAGATCGTCATAAATCTAATCCTTTGTATTTGAATTCAGTAAAAGACTACCTAAAAGCTTCAATCATTAATGCAGGTTTAAATTTAGATGATCAAGAATGGATGGAAGGAAATTACACAGCTAATAATTACATAGGCCATAAAGAGGGTGTCTTGAATCCTGAAAAAATAGTTTTGAATGATGCACATTACGATACCGTAAATGACTCACCAGGAGCTGATGATAATGGAAGTGGTGTAGTAGGCGTTTTGGCAGCCATGAAGATTTTGAAAGATTATAGCTTTGAAAATTCTATAGACTTCTGTTTTTTCGATTTAGAAGAAGATGGATTAATTGGTAGTATTAATTATGTAACAAATCTAGTTGTGCCAAATAATCAAGACATACTCGGTGTACTAAATTATGAAATGATTGGCTTTTATGATGAAAGCCCTGGAGCACAATCCTTACCCACAGGTTTCAATTTGCTTTTTCCAGATGCCTATCAAGCAGTGATAGATAATGATTCAAAAGGAGACTTTATAAGCAATGTTGCAAATGAAAACTCTATACCACTTAAAAATACTTTTGATTCAATAAGCCAATTTTATGTTCCGGACTTAAAAGTAATCAGTTTTGCTGCACCTGGAAATTCAGAAATTGCTCCAGATTTAAGACGAAGTGACCATACACCTTTTTGGGAAACCGGTTATCAAGCATTAATGCTTTCGGATGGAGCAAATTTCAGAAACTTAAATTATCACGAAGAGACTGATGTAGTTGAAACCTTAGATATGCCCTTTATGACCAATGTAGTAAAAGCTACTTTAGCTACTATAGTGCATCTTGCCAAACCATTTCATGGGACTTTTGACGAAGTAGAGATAGACATATTAAACAGCACAAGCAAAGCTGAAAATTGTGTTTTTAAAATAGAACCTACGATCATAACTGCTAATGTACTAAATTTAACAAACTCAAATTGTGGTTCATTAAGTGTTGATTTACAGGTTTTTAATACCAGTGGATCACTGATTTTTGAAAAAAAGGAATGCCCTATAACAAGTAATCAAATAGAAATTCCTAATTTAGATGAAGGTATATATTTCTTAAAAACCAAAGTAAACAATCACATTACCACTCAAAAATTCTGCAAGTTCTAATAAGTCTATCCAAGAAAACCATTTTTTTATCTAAAGAAGATCATTTATTGTCTTCAATTAGATTCTTTTATGCATTCATAATTTCAAATCGAAAAAATGTCAACAATTAAGTTCCAAAGATTTACACTGCTGTTCTTAAGTTTATTTTTATTGTGCACGTCTACTTTTGCGCAAGCAAAAAAAAATAAGAAAAAGAAAAATAAAAAAACAATAGAAAATCCTATCCAAACTAAAGATCAAATGCCTGAACTAATAGACCGTGAAATATTTTTTGGGGACCCAGAAATATCTTCAGGCAGGCTTTCTCCAGATGGTAATTATTTTACTTTCATCAAACCTTATAATGAAATTAAAAACATCTGGATCAAAAGAATAGATGAACCATTTGAAAATGCAAAACCACTTACTGCGGATGAAAAAAGACCAATACCTGGATATTTTTGGTCAAGAGATTCAGAGTATGTGATGTTTGTCCAAGATAAAGCTGGAGATGAAAATTATCATGTTTATGCCGTGAATCCGGAAGAAGCATTAAAAGGTGAAGGGATCCCAGATGCTAAAGCATTAACTTCTGGTGATGGGGTACGTGCTAGAATAAATGCAGTGCCTAAATCAGATCCAGAACATATTTATGTGGGCCTAAATGATAGAGATGCAGCATGGCATGATTTATACAAAATCAATATTGCAACTGCAGAGAAAGAGCTGATCTTAGAAAACACAGAAAAAATTTCTGGTTTTGAGTTTGATAATACTGACAAAATTAGATTAGCCTTTAGATCTACTGAAGAAGGTGGTCAAGAAATATTAAAAGTAAATGATGACAAATTTGAACAGATTTATAAAATAAACAGCGAAGAGAATTGCTACACACTAAGATTTACTGAAGACAACGAAATGGTCTATTTAGTTACCAATAAAGGTGATTTAGATCTAAGTCAATTAATGTTAATGAATCCTAATACTGGAGAGACAAAATTAGTAGAAGCTGATCCTCGAAAGGAAGTTGATTTTGGAGGTGCATTTTTCTCTTCAGTTTCAAATAAATTGATTGCAACTTATTATAATTCTGATAAAACAAGATCTTACTTTAAAGATGAAAGCTTTCAATCAGATTATAGATTATTACAAATGCGTTTTCCTGGTTCTGAAGTTGATTTCGGTTCTGCTACACAAGATGAGATGCTTTGGACAATTCGTGTAAATACCGACACTGATCCAGGTGCGGTTTATTTATTCAACAGAGCTAACAAGGCTATTGATTTCCTTTATAGAACTAGACCTGAATTACCAGTTGAAGATCTATCAAAAATGGTTTCTGTTTCTTATAAGTCTTCAGATGGATTAGAGATTCCTGCTTTTTTAACTTTGCCAAAAGGAAAAGAAGCAAAAAATCTTCCTGTCGTCATGTACATCCATGGAGGACCTTGGGGAAGAGACTATTGGGGGTATGATTCTTATGCACAATTTTGGGCGAATAGAGGATATGCTGTTTTACAACCAAATTTTAGAGCGTCAACAGGGTATGGAAAAGCATTTTTAAATGGAGGAAACGGTGAGTGGGGGCAACTTATGCAAGATGACATCACTTGGGGGGTAAAATATTTGATTAAAGAAGGTATTGCCAATCCAGACAAAGTTGCCATCTTCGGTGGCTCTTATGGAGGTTATGCAGCTTTAGCTGGAGTTACTTTTACACCTGACTTGTATGCAGCATCGATTTCAATAGTTGGACCTTCTAATCTTTTAACTTTGTTGGAATCTATACCTCCTTATTGGGAATCTTTCAGGAAGAAAATGCACAAAAGAATGGCAGATCCAAATACAGAAGAAGGAATGGCTTTACTTAAAAAGCAATCTCCTCTTTTTTCCGCAGACAAAATAAAAACTCCATTGATGGTAGTGCAAGGTGCTAATGATCCTCGAGTCAAACAAGCTGAATCAGATCAGATCGTCGTTGCAATGAGAGAGTTGGGCTTACCTGTTGAGTACTTAATAGCGAAAGATGAAGGGCATGGTTTTAGGAAACCGGTAAATAATATGGCTTTCGTCGCAGCTGCAGAAGAATTTTTTGCAAAACATTTAGGAGGCAGATACCAAAAAGAAATGCCACAAAACATTGCTTCGAAATTAGAAGAATTGAGAGTGGATATAGCTTCCGTAAGCTTACCAGCCGCTCTAGATTTTACAAAAGAAGACATGGTATTTGCTTCACCAGTTTTGAATTTGGATGCAGAAGGTTATTATGAGTATGAAGCAAGTTTTGAAGTTGGCGGAAATAAGATGCCTATGGAAGCATCTAGAACGATAGCAGTTGATGGCGACGAAATCCTTGTAAGTGATGTTGCGAAAACAGCTATGGGTGACATAATCGATAAAACAAGCTTAAACAAAAAAACACTTTTGCCCATAAAAAGAGAAATGAACCAAGGACCGATGGTCATGAATATGAATTTTACAGCATCAAAAATTGAAGGCAAAATGGCTATGCAAGGAAACGAAACTCCGTTTTCAATAGACATTGAAGGTAAAGTATACTCCGATGGTGGTTCATTAGAATTGATTATTGCTGCATTGCCTTTAGAAGAATCTTACAGCTCCCATTTGAATACCTTCAATAGTACGAAGCAAAAAGTTGAAGCTTGTTTAGTAGAAGTTATAGCAGTTGAGAACATAGAAGTCCCAGCAGGAACTTTTGAAACTTATAAAGTTGAGCTTAGTGCTGCAGATGGAAGCGCGGGCGGTGCTACGTATTGGATAGACATTAAAAAGCGAATTACTGTAAAGACAAAAGCCATCAACGCTGAGATGGGAGGAGCTGTTTTTACTGCTGAGCTCAGCAAAATTGATTCGGGCGTTGCAGGAAAATAGGCTAATCTTTTTTTTAAGAGAACAAAAACAAAACAGTCCATTTTAAGTTTTGCTTAAAATGGACTGTTTTGTTTTTGTAACTTTATTTCATTCATATTTAATGAATGAATTAATTCTGTATTTAACAAAGTTTGTCTTGAAAACTAAACACATCCTTCTTCCAATACT
>CALDYJ010000047.1 GCA_937941095.1 uncultured Saprospiraceae bacterium
GCCGACGGCTATATTAGTTGCAGAACCTGTATAATAAGTTCCGATATTTTCGCCTTCCAAGAAAATATTTGGATCATCATCTGAAGTTTTTCTATCAACATATTCAATCATCACAGATAGGTTTTGGTATTTAAACATCAAATCTGCAAAAAATGAATGCAAATTTTTATTTAAGTCAAAGCCTTCAAATTGTGGAATAAAACTACCTTTTTGGCCTCTTTCTCTACCCGCTTTTTCATTGATGTCATAAGCTAAGGCAATGGCAAGTTTTGGTGTAGATTCATACTTTACAGCAGAACCAATATAATCTCCTTTTGACTGAAATTTGCCGAAAGGCAAAGCTTCAATCTTAAATGTGTAGGCATGACCGCCTATATTACCTGAAGTAATGTTTTTTCCCTCACCTGAAGCAAAGGCAAAAATTTCTTTCAAGATGAAATTGTTACCAAATTTATGATGATGTTTAAGCATAATTCCGACGTCCCGATCTAAGGTAAACCTTGAATTTAATCTAGATCGATCAACGAATTGTAGATTACCTGATGAAACAATTCGTTCTCTGTTTCCAGGAAATTTCCCTTGGCCAGCCCAAATCGAAAAATTTTGAAAGAAATTCCATTCTATAGCTGCATCAAGGATAATATTGGCTGCATTACTGAACAAAGAGCTGTTTCCTCCCCCATTATCTCTATTAGAAAGAGAAAGCTCAAGCTTGTATTTTATTTTTGGTGAAAGCGCCCATCCATCAAACTTTAATCTGGATCTTCTAATCAAAAAGGCCGTTTCTGACTCTTTTAATTTCAATTCATCATCCGGAAGATCCCATTCACTTGTGAATAGTGTTTGAAATCTTAGGCCAATTTTCATATAAAAAGAAGAATCTTGGGCATTGACTTGGATGCCTTTGCCAAATTTTGGAGCTGTTATTTGAGCAAGTAAGTTGTTACTCATTAAAAAAGCACTTATGAGTAAAATACTCATGAATAATTTTCTCATGGACAATTGAGTTTTTAGAACATTTAGTGCGACAAATATAAATTTAATCAGGAGCTCCAATGTTAACTTAAGGTTAAGTTTTTATACCTTTAGATAGTGATCAGAGGGAAATCAAATACCAATTGTCCAAAAGTATTCACCCTCTGATGCACTAAACAAAATGTTCTGTGTCAAAGAAATTAATTTTTGGAACTAAAACGGAATCTAGAATATTACCTAATTGTTAATTTATTTTGGTGAAAGCCATTAATATCTTGAGAATTCTACTCTTTTCCCCATGATACTTTCATCAAAAACACCATTTTTATAAACATGATGTCCATTGACGAATGTACTGATCACCTTTCCAGTAAAGGAATGATTTTCAAAAGGTGACCATCTACATTTATAGTGGATATTGTCTTTGTTTACCGTCCATTTTTTATGAGCATCCAGCAAGACTATGTCTGCATACATTCCTTCTTCTACATAGCCTCTTTCTTTTAAATCAAAGCAGACAGCAGGCGCATGTGACATTTTTTCTACGATCTTTTCGATGGAAATTTTTCCTTGATGATAAAACTCCATCATCACATTCAAAGAATGCTGGACCAAAGGTACTCCAGATGGTGCTTTTAAGTATTTATTGGCCTTTTCAGCGGATGTATGAGGGGCATGATCTGTTGCTATGATGTCTAGTCTATCATCCAACAAAGCTTTAAATAGGGCCTCTTGATGATGTGGAGCTTTTACAGCTGGATTGCATTTTATTTTTGTTCCGAATTTATCATAGTCATTGGCATTGAAATACAAATGATGCACACATACTTCAGCTGTAATTCTTTTTTCTGCCAATGGGATTTTATTAGTAAACAATTCAAGTTCTCGCTCAGTGGATATATGTAAAATATGCAATCTAGTGTCGTGTTTTTTTGCTAAGTCAATGGCCAAGGAAGATGATAAATAACAACCTTCTTCGTTTCTAATCTCTGGATGACAAGCGATTGGAATTTCTTCACCATACTTAGCTTTGTATTTATCCAAATTTGTCCTTATGGTAGCTTCATCCTCACAATGAGTAGCGATCAAAATCGGTACCTCAGCGAATAATTTGTCCAAGGTTTTTTGATTATCTACGAGCATATTACCAGTAGAAGAACCCATAAATATTTTAATCCCACATACTTTATTTCCATCGGTTTTGAGGACTTCCTCTAGATTATCATTGGATGCGCCCATAAAAAAGGAATGGTTAGCTAAAGCATATTGAGCAGCAATGTCATACTTTTCTTGAAGTTTTTCTTGACTTAAAGCAGCTGGTTTTGTGTTAGGCATTTCCATGAATGTGGTTGTACCTCCTGCCACAGCAGCTTTGGCTTCAGTATAAATATTTGCTTTATGGACTAAACCAGGCTCTCTAAAATGCACTTGATCATCTACGATCCCAGGAAGTAAGAAATTACCTTTAGCGTCCACTTCTTCGGCTTCTCTGAGCTCGATGTTAGCAGCTATCTTTTTAATTCTCTCGTCTTCAATTAAGAGATCTCCTTCAAAAATCTTCCCTCGATTTACGATTTTTGCATTCTTTATAATTGTTTTCTTCATAAGCCAACAAAATAAGCAAAATATGAATATTCCCTTTTCATAAAGTAAGAATTATTAAGCAAAAAAATAGCTACTTTCGCTTTGTGGAAAATTTTAATGTTTTGAATAAGAAAATTGGAATTCTTGGTGCTGGTCAATTAGGCAAAATGCTTTGTCTTGAAGCAGCAAGATTAGACTTAGATTTAGCATTAATGGATAAATCTTCTGATTATCCTGCTGCTAAGCTATGTAAACGTTTTGTGCAAGGAGACTTCAGTAATTATGAGGACGTTTTAAACTTCGGTAGAACCGTAGATGTCTTGAGTATAGAGATAGAAAGTGTTAATGTAGAAGCTTTGATTCAACTGCAAGCAGAAGGAATAATTGTACATCCAGAACCTTCAAAACTTGCGATAATAAAAGACAAAGGACTTCAAAAAGAATTTTACAAAAAGCATCAAATCCCCACTTCAAAGTTTCAATTATTCGATGATGCCACACATATTCGAAAATCCTTAAATGATGGGACTTTAAAAATACCATTTGTTCAGAAAGCTAGAAGAGATGGATACGATGGTCGTGGAGTACATATCGTTAGAAAAGAAGAAGATTTAGCTAAGCTTTTAGATGTACCATCAATTGTTGAACCTCTCGTAAATATTGAGAAAGAAATTGCGGTTATCGTAGCAAAAAACGAAAGCGGAGAGGTTAAAGCTTTTCCGAGTGTGGAGATGGAATTTCATCCAACAGCCAATTTGGTTGAATATTTGGTGTGCCCAAGTTCATTAGATGAAATGGAAGAAAGCATTGCACAAAAATTGGCAAGGGATCTTATCAGGGCCTTTGATGTTTGTGGTTTACTAGCAGTAGAAATGTTTCTAACGAAAGAAGGCAAGTTGCTTATCAATGAAGTCGCGCCTAGGCCTCATAATAGTGGGCATCATACCTTAGACAGCTCCATGACTTCTCAGTTTGAGCAACATCTGAGAGCTATATTAAATATGCCTTTAGGTTCTTGCCAAAACATTGCACCTGCAGTTATGATTAATTTACTTGGTGAAGAAAACTATTCAGGCCCAGTGAAGTATAAGAACATAGAAGAAGTATTGAAAATTGGAGGAGTAAAAATGCTCTTATATGGTAAAACAGAAACACGGCCATTTAGAAAAATGGGCCATGCAACAATTATCGCAAAAGATTTGGCAGAAGCCAAAAAGAAAGCACAAGAAGCAAAATCATTATTAAAAATTATTAGTACTTAAGTTATGGCAAAACCAGTAGTAAGCATTATTATGGGCTCTGACTCAGATCTACCGATCATGAAACAAGCTGCCATGTTTTTAGAAGAACAAGAAATCTCAATTGAAGTCGAAATCATATCAGCACACCGAACACCAAAAAAGATGTTCACCTTTGCTTCGGAAGCACATAAGAAAGGAATAAAAGTCATCATCGCTGGTGCTGGTGGCGCAGCCCATCTTCCTGGAATGGTAGCTTCGATGAGCCCACTTCCAGTTATAGGAGTCCCAATAAAATCATCTAATTCGATTGATGGATGGGATTCAGTACTTTCTATTTTACAGATGCCAAATGGTGTACCAGTTGCAACGGTTGCGCTCAATGGTGCCAAAAATGCAGGCATTCTTGCTTTTCAAATTTTAGGAAGTCAAAATGAAGCCATTCAAGAAAGAGTCATCGCTTATAAAGAATCTTTAGGTCAAAATGTCCTTGACAGAGATAGAAAAGTAAGGGAAATTGGTTATAAAAACTACATAAAGTAATCGCAAAGACATATCATTAAAACAAAAGTCTGATTAAAGTAGTTAATTTATAAAATCCATATCCATGTATAAATTTGTCCTTTTCTTATTATGTTTTTGTTTTTTAGGATGTTCTTCTCAAAATCAAACAAAAACAAATGATTCTAAATCAGTTTTAAGTGATAGAAATCTTAGCTCAGAGGCAAAAGAAGACATTGTTACTGAAAGTGAACTTATGGAAGCTTTAGCATCAGAAGACAAAGCTATTCAAGAAAAAGCTATTGAAGAATTAATTTTAAAAGAAAACCTAGCTGAAGCGGATAAAGCCCTCAATGAAATGGATTCTGAAAATGGTCGCAAGCCAGTGCCAAATCCACAAGCCTTAGCCAAACAAAACGAAAAAATTGAGCTCGAACAAAAAGATCAAACTGAAGTCAAAACAATAAAGAATGAAAATGAAGATATCGTTAAGACAGAAAAAGTGATCTTGTCTACATCAAAAGAAGAAATAGTCAAGAATAAAAAAGCTCCTAAAGAAGAAATCAAAAAAGTACTCATCACTGGGAAGCCGGAAAAGGAAATTAAGACAAGTCCAGCTAAGGAAACCTTTAACCACGATGTTTGGAACGTTATGTTGAATAAATTTGTCAATGTCAATGGAGGAGTTAACTACTCAGCATGGCTTCCTGAAATTGAACAATTAGATACTTATTTAGCCCAATTGATGAAAAATCCTGTAGAAAGTTCTTGGTCTAAAAACAAACAACTTGCTTATTGGATAAATGCATATAATGCTTTTACTGTGAAAATGATTTTAGATAATTATCCACTTAAAAGCATTATGGATCTTCATGGCGGCAAACCATGGGACAAGAAATGGATTAAAATCGGAGGCAAAACTTTTTCACTAAACAACATTGAAAATGACATCATTAGACCGACCTTTAATGAACCAAGAATCCATTTTGCTGTAAACTGTGCTGCTAGATCTTGCCCTCCTCTATTAAATAAAGCATGGACAGAAAAGAACATAGCGCTTAATTTTGAGAAACAAACAAAATCATTTATTAATAATTCTACTCACAATACCATTACCTCAAATGAAGCCAAACTTTCTAAAATTTTCGATTGGTATGGAAAAGATTTTGGTGATTTAAGAAGTTTTATCAATAAGTATGGAGAACAAAAGATAAATCCTAAGACAAAAATCAAATTTAAGGATTACGATTGGGCTCTTAATGCTCAATAATTATTAAAAAAGAGAAGAATATTTCCAACTCTGAGCTGATCATAAACGTCTCTCAAAGAAAAAACAGTTCTATGCGAAATTTTGTCAAATTATGATTATACCCTCTCAAATAAAAGGATCTACCTTGACAGGTAGATCCTTTTTATTTTGTCTGCAATTGTTTATAAACTTCATAAGAACGTGACATTACCAAAATCTTGGTTATTTTTAATTTTATTTTAAATTAAAGTAAGATTTATGTCCAAGTTCAGCCCTTTTATTTTTCTTCTATTTTCTTCATTTATTTCCTTTTCTCAGTGGACACAACTGAATGATATTCCATTTATCAATCACCATTCCAATGGCTTTGGTATTGAAAATAAAGCTTACATCATCCAAGGAGAAGCTGGATCAAGCGGAAATACAATTTGGCAATATGATGCTGATGCTGATGTTTGGGAAGACTTAGGTCTTGTACCGGGACCAGCAAGAGGTTTTTCAATCGGTGATGATATGGATGGTAAGTACTATTTTGGATTTGGAACGGGTAGAAATGATCTTTGGGTATATGACCCTTCCACTAATGAGTTTGAAGAACTGCCTACTTGTCCTTGTGAAGGCAGAGCTCACCCAGCATTAGTTGCCCACAACAATAAAATCTTCATGGGAGCCGGTAGTGGTAATAACAATGATTTAAACGACTGGTGGATCTATGATCTAAACACAGAAACTTGGGAACAAAAAGAAAATATGCCAGGACAAAGGAGACATCATCCTTATCAATTTGGGATAGACGATGCCATCTATGTTGGTGGAGGACACAGAGGCAACTGGTTAAAATGGGACATTACTGAAGAAACTTGGACAGCTATAGATGATTTGCCGGGAGGAAGAGTAGCTGGAACTCAATTTAGTCACAATGGTAAAGGCTTTGTATTATCTGGTGATCAAGCTGATCATTCAGCCCTTACCGACAGAGGATTTATGATGTACGATCCTGAAACGGATGAATGGCTCGAACTACCATTGGAGGAACAGATGCATCGTTGGGCATGTTCATCATTTATCATAAATGATGAAATCTATTATTTTGGAGGAATTGGAGGAGTATCGGGTGGAAATGATCTAAACATGTGGAAATTCGATCTGAGCAATATTAATTGTTTTGCTCCAACAAGAATTTTTCTAGTGGATGTTCTTGACACTTCTCTTAATATTTCTTGGTCAAACTCATCCACTGGAATGAGCGATCACTTCCAATATAAATTACTAGATAGTCAAGAATGGACAACTGTTGAAACCGATGTTACTTTCAATACTGTAAGTGGATTACTCCCTTGTTCTACATATGAATTTAGAGTCCACGTGGATTGTGGAATTGATGGAGATGTTTATTCTGAAATCGAAACAATCCAAACAAAAGGATGTGGTGCCTGTGTTGATAATTCCTTTTGTGACATCTCCGATTATTGGCCTTTAAATGGATACATTGAATCTGTTTCGATAAATGAGTACCAAAATATTTCAGGAAATAATGATGGTTTTGAAGAATTTACCAATTCTAGTGAAGTAGAAATTAATATAGGAGAAGAATTTCAATTAGAGATTGAACCAGGATTTACAAGTTCTAATCAAGTTTTTAATCTCAAAGCTTGGATGGATCTAAATAATGATGGAACATTTGGAGATGATGAATTGCTTTTTAGTGAAATTGATTTTTCTGAAACATTTGTAGCTTCAATAAGAATTCCAGAAGATGCCTCTCCAGGCTTGAGTCGATTACGAATTATTTTAAACTTTAACGACATAGATGGTCCTTGTGAAGTTAGCATTTTTAATATTGGTGAAGCGGAGGATTACTGCCTTACATTAATTGCCCCATTAACATCTGCTGAAGAAATTGATAATGCTTTAGAAGATCAAATAGACATATTCCCTAATCCTTTTAAGGATCAAGTTAATATTGTAGTCGATAATCCTGGATTGATAAAGGGTCTTTCTATAGAAGACATTAATGGCTCCTTCATTCATAATAGATCATTTGATGCAAATAGAACAGAAACAAAAATAGAACTTGCACATTTAAATATTCCTGCAGGAATATACATTATGAGATTATTTGCTCAAGACGGTAAACAAGTTATTGCAAAAAAGATAATTAAATATTAATAAGAATAAAAAAGCCTCTACAAGTTTTAAAACTTATAGAGGCTTTTTTGTAATGCTTAAATTGATCAGTCTTCTAATTGAAATTTAAATTGAAGCATTTCGATGTATGGAGCATCTGTCTCTGGATTAATATTCTGTAAAAAAATATCTATATCAACTGTTTCAGATTCTTCCTTTTCTGTACTATCAAATACTATGTCAATCTTTCCTGTCTCTCCTGGTTTAATAGGTCTCCTTGGGTAATCTGTAGTCGTACATTCACAAGCAGAAACCAAATCAATTTTTAAATCTTCTTTACCCGTGTTTACAAACTCAAATGAAGCTTCTCTTTTTTCACCCTTTTTCAAAAGTCCAAAATCAACGAGCTTCGTTTCAAAATGCATAAAACTTTTGCTTTCAAGAACAGCATCTTGAGCAGAGCAAAAATTACTTAGCAATAATATTAGTATTCCAATAAACAAAGATTTCATATTATTTCTTTTTATTTTTCTTTCGAATGTCTTCTTTGGCGATCAACTCTTCCATCACTTCTTCCAACTGATCTGCACCAACTTTCTTTAAGAGTATTTCTTTCTCTTCGTCAAGAATATACAATTGAGGAGTGGACTTCACATCGTATTTTAAGTTATACTTCGATTTAAAGTATGGATCATTCAGATTAATCCATTCCAACATCCCAGGTTTTTCACTTATAAACTCTGCGCAGCTAGGGGTGTCTTTGTAGGTTCGATGACAGATCGCATACATCGTCACTCCCTTCTCTTTTAATTTAACCATCGACTCAATCATTTTCGGCATGGCTTTTTTGCAATGTCCACAATCAGGAGACCAAATAAATAAGATGGTGTATTTACTTTCTATGCCATGCAATGAAAGCGTATCCGAAAATTTAAATCGTTTATGTTCGTTTTCATTATCTTTATTTGCCAGTGTTTCTTCAATGTCTAGAACAGGAACTTTGATGTCAGGTGCTATTTTCCCTATTAGAAGAGGGACTAATTTTTCAGCATCATCTGTAATCTTTGCAAGCGCTTCTTCATCTGTCCAAGGTGCTTTTCCAGCTTTATAATAATTTAATGCAAGATGGACATAGACTTTGTCCATGCCTATTATTTTTGATTTTGCGTAAAGGTTTAAGTATTTGACTAAAATGTGCCTATAAGTTTCTTCATTAGGCTCTGCTAATTTTAAAATCCTATCCAATGATACATTGATGGAATCAGGGTGCTGAGGCGTTAGATTTTTTAAGTAAGTATCTATTTTCTTTTGGAGAATAGAACTTCTTAACAAACAAGGATCTGATAGATCTACATTGTCAAACCAATGTTCTTTTATATAATAATACCTTTTCTTTTTTTCCTCTGGAGAATCTCCAAAGCTTGGCAAATCAATATCTCGGGATCCTTTAACAATGTTTCCTAACAAAGATCCAGGATTATCTTCAATTGTTTTTAATTGGTATGTGTTAACCTCTTCATTAATGTCATTCAATTTTTTTTCTAATGCAGCTGTTTCTTTTTTCATTTTCCTAGCTTCTTCTATCTGGCTTCCTAACTCTTTTGCCTTAGGTCCCTGCATTCCCAAGTAATTGAGGTATTCATAGAATCTGACATTTTCCTTGGAGCCTGTAATTTTCATATTTTTAACTGCGTTCTTTGCATTTGTTTTCAAAGAAATGGTTTGCTGATCATCTTCTATTAAAAGTTGAAAATATGAACTGTTCGGTGGCATTACGATTAGATAAATACCACATTTTAGAGCTTCATCTCCTTCGAAGACAAAATTACCTTCATCATTAATTGTAACAGTATCTCTGATGTATTGCTTCTCAGCGAAGTGGTAACCGAAGAATAAAGAATCCCTGTCGAATTCCTCCAAATTTACGGTAATCTTATAGCCTGAATCTTGTGCATTTAAGCCCTTAGAGCATAAAAACATCATAAGAGCAAGAAGCTGGAAGAATAGTATTTTTTTTAAAATCATATTTTAATGGGCATGATGAACCACAAAATTGAAAGAATTATTCTATAAAACAATAGAATTTAGGGGCAAAATGCTGCAATTAAGACGTTTGCCTATAAGCACTTGTTGCTTAATGATTTGTTAAGGTTTTTAAAAGGGAGGATTCTCCCCTTTTTAATGGCTAATCCAAGCAAATTAAAGCTACTTTCTAATTTCTGTCATTCGATTTTTGTTTGAGTTGTTCTTCTAAAGCTTTGAGCTTATTTTCAACTTCAAGTAATTTAGCTTCAGCATCAAGGGTCAATTTCTTTTGTTCCTCTAAATTGAGGACTTCTTCTGCAATTTTTGAGGCAGTTTCTTCTTTGACTTTATTAATTTGATCTTTGGCTTGTTGTTTAGCATCGTAAATGGCATCAGAGGATTCTTTTTGTGCTAATGATATTTCTTCTAAGGATTTCTTCCTAGCTTCTTCAGCCTCGGCTAAATACCTTTCTCTTTCTGATTTTGCTTGTTCTCTAACTGTTTTACGTTCTATTTCACTTTCTTCTTTTATTTTATTGGTTTCTTTTTGTGCTGTCTTTTCAGCTTCAATCACAGAAAGTGCAATTTTTTCTTTTTCTACTTCTGCTTTATCCATTGCTTCTTTGACTGCTTCGGCAGCCTGTTGTTTACTTCTGGCTACTTCGTTAGCTGCATCTTCTTTGACCGAAGCTATTTCATTAGCAGATTCTTCTTGAGCTTTTAAAACTTCGAGAGCAACCTCTTCTTTTGCTTTAGTTGCTTGTTCTCTGATCAACTTAATCTCATTGGCAGTAAGTTGTTTAATTTCTGCAATTTCTATCGCTGAATTTTCTTTACTTGAAATGATTTCATTTGCTACTTTTTCTTTCTCTGCTGCTGCGGTTTCTTTCAAAGCTTGTATTTCTTCTGCTTCATTCCTTTTAACTTCAGCTATAGATTGTGCTGACTTCATTTTAGTTTCTGCCATTTTTATGGCATTGTCTTCCATAGCTCTTGCCAATTGCTCTTGAATTTCAGCTATTTCATTGGCAGCTTCTTCTTGTGTTTTTTTGATTTCTTGGGCAGCTTTTTGTTTTGAGTCCATTACATCTGAAGAACTAGCATTTACCAGCTCAGCTTCTTTTGCTTTAGCAGAAAGTATTTTTTCGGCAACGGCTGCTTGTATTTCTTCTATTTTCTTTTTTGCTATTTCTTGAGAAGCTGCAACTTCTTTTGCGTATTCATTCTTAGCATCACTAGATTTTGTATTAGCCTCTTGGATGATTTGGGCAGCTTTTTCTTTAGAAGAAGCTATTTCTTCGCTTGCTTTTTGTCTAGCAGAAATAACTTCTTCCGCAGACATAGCCTTGACAGATGCTTCTTTTTCTTTTGCGGCTGCTAGTGCCGTAGCAAGTTCTTCTTCAATTCTTGTAATTTCATTTGTTGCTTTTTGTTTTGCGGCTTTTACTTCTTCTGCAATTTTAGCTTTTTGAGTTTCAGCATTAGCTTTTGCAGTTTCAACTTTTTTAGCTGCTTCCGCATTAATTTCTTGTATGCTCAAGCTAGCCTTTTGCTTAGCTTCAATCACTTCTTTCGCAACAACTTGTTTTTCTGTAGCAGCTGCTTCTTTCGTTTTTGCAACTTGTTCGGCGGCAGCTGCTTTGGCTTCAGCTACGGACATTGTCGTTACTTCTTTTTCTTTTGCGGCTGCTTCTTTTAAGTCTGCAATTTCCGAAGCTTGGGACTCTTGAATTAAAGCTTTTTCTTCAGCTCCTTTTCTTCTGGTCTCTGCTACTGCGAAGGCAACTTCTTGCTTTTCAAGAACTCCTTTTTCTCTAATTCGAGCAATTTCTTCAGCTGTTTCTTCCTTAACTTGAAGAATCTGTTCTGAAGCTGATTTTTTAGTATTGACAACGTCAGCAGTAGTTTTATTTTTTTCAGTTTTTGCCTTTTCTCTTGCTTCGCTAATTACGCGTTCTGTCTCTTCTCTAATTCTTAACAGTTCGGCATTGGAATTTTCTCTTGCTGAAGCCACTTCGTCTGCATACTCCAACTTAGCCAATTCCAGCTTTTCTTTAATTTTATTGATTTCATCGGAGGCTCTTTGTCTAGCTGCAGCAACTTCTTCAGCAGACTCAAGTTGAGCCTTTTCAATGACCTCATCAGCTTTTTTTCTTGCATCAGCAACGTTTTCATTTATCTTTTCGATCGCTGTTCCTGCATTTGATTTTGCTTCTGAAACGGAAGCTGCCGATTCTTCGAAAGCTGAGTCTTTAGCTTCCTGTGATTTTTTTCTAGACGCTAATACTTCTTGAGCATAGGCTGCTTTTTGCTCCTCTGCCTTTGCCCTAGAGGCTGTAACATCAGCTTGGATTTCCGCCTTTATTTTATCTGCTTTGTCTTTTTCAAGTTGGATTTCTTTTCGAAGCCTATCTTTTATGGTAGCTAATTCTTGTCTTAATTGTTTTAATTCTTCATCATTTAGGTCATTAATGCTAGCAACTTTTCTTACTCCTGAGCCCGTTTTACTTATGGGCGCTCCTCCTGTTCCGGATGATTTAGCACTCATGTCATTCCCAGTCAAGGTAATTTGTTTGACTTGAGATCTATCTAATTGATTAGCAAAACAGGTGGCATGTGTGGAAAATTCTACCTGTCTATTTGGATTAACAGTGAACTTTCTCATTTGGTTACTAATGTTGTTTTTGAGATAAATGGTTGTAATCTTATGGGACTTAAACCAATCTATGGCTGCTAGATCTAATTGAAGAGTATTTTCATGAACTGGAGTTCCAGAAGACCTATTTACCTCACCCATCTCAATAAAACGATAACTTTTTCTAGTATTCTTACTATCCGTAAAAATGATTTCGTCATCCTGGTTGAATTCTTCGCCACCTTTTGAAAAAACTTGGGCTTTCACACCGTCTTCATCATTAATGAATTCTAAACTATAGGAATAATTAGCTCTTACTATTATTGTAAACCTTTTTGTCTTCAATAAATGAATGCCTGAGACCTTTTTATCTTCTATGATAATTGAACCACAGGATTGGGCATTGCCTACCTGAATAGCTAAAATTAGGAGTAAAAAGCAGAATGTAGATTGTAACCTGGTCATATTAGATTTTTGAGTTTTATGCTGACCTAGAAAGATAACAGATTATTGAATATTTTAACATTAAAAATGAACTTAATCGTATATCTGTGACATTATTCGATATATAAATTCGAATAGATCTTAATGTTTAATATAATATTTGGCTAAGATTGTAGTTTGGGCTTTAACTTTCGTTTGACACATTAGAAGCTAATAAATAAAGAACAGCCATTCTTACTGCAACACCATTTTCAACTTGGTCCAAAATAATGGCTTGATCAGAATCTGCAACATCACTACTTATTTCAACTCCTCTATTCATTGGTCCAGGGTGCATGATGATAATTTCCTTTTTTAATTGTTCGAGTAATTCTAAGTTTACACCAAAATTTAATGAATATTCTCTCAGAGAAGGAATGTACTTTATGTCCTGGCGTTCCAATTGAATTCGTAAAACATTTGCCACATCGCACCATTCTAAGGTTTCTCTGATGTTGTAACTCACTCTTACATTTAAATCTTGAATGTACTTAGGGATTAAAGTTGGCGGGCCACAAACAGTAACTTTGGCTCCCATTTTTTTCAAACAAAATATATTGCTCAAGGCTACACGAGAGTGAAGAATATCTCCGATGATGGCAACTTTTTTTCCTTTTAATTTACCGAATCTTTCTCGAATGGAATAAGCATCTAAAAGTGCTTGGGTGGGATGTTCATGAGTTCCATCACCAGCATTTATTATATTAGCTTCAATGTGATTGGCTAAAAATACATGAGCTCCAGGAGCAGGATGTCTCATCACAACCATGTCTACTTTCATAGACAAAATATTGTTGACTGTGTCTAGGAGGGTTTCCCCTTTGCCAACAGAGGAGGTAGAAGCAGAAAAATTGACAACATCTGCAGAAAGCCTTTTTTCTGCTAATTCGAAAGAAATCCTCGTTCTCGTGGAATTTTCAAAAAATAGATTTGCAATGGTTACATCTCTTAAGGAAGGGACTTTTTTAATCGGTCTATTGATGACTTGTTTGAAATTATCAGCAGTGTCAAAAATTAGATCAATGTCATCTTTTGTGATATGCTTAATACCGAGTAAATGTTTGCTGCTTAAAGTGGATTTGCTCATGAATTATTTGCTTCTTCCTTATTTGCGAATAACAAAACATTGTCTACTCCATCATTTTCCTTCCAATTTACTTTAACATAGGTTTCGTTTAATGCATCAACGGTTAAACCTGTATAATCGGACATAATCGGTAAATGTCTATTAAACCTTCTATCGATCAAACTAAGTAACTCTACTTTTTTTGGTCTTCCAAAATCTTGTAATGCAGTTAGAGCAGCTTGTACCGTTCGACCGGTGTAGAGGACATCATCGATTAATATGACCAGTTTGTTTTCCACTAGGAAGTCAATTTCAGTAGTAGCTGCTTTTATTGGTTTTTCCCTTTTTCTAAAATCATCTCTATAGAAAGTAATGTCCAATTTTCCATAATAGATCTTATCGAAACTAGAAAGAGCTGCTAGTCCTTTTGCAATACGATTTGCTAAAGGAATCCCTCTTGGCTGAATACCAATTAGGCAAATGTCATTTAGACTCCCATGATTTTCTAAAATTCTAAAGCAGAGTCGTTTGATGGTGAGATCGATTCTTTCGGTCGCTAATATTATTCGGCCTTTTTTCATCTTATGCAGCAAATGTAATAAATATCATTCCTTCAGAGGTATTTTTACGGGGTTTCTATCACAAAAGATAAGTAAACACTTAAATAATTTTTCTTTATTCTGTGATGAAAGCTCAATAACTGATTTAGTTAGGGCTTTGTCTATCTCAATCAGGCTCAACAAATTATCTTTATTAAAGGGTAAGATGAGGCCAGAATCAAAATCTAGTAAGTATTCTTTCTCTACTATTACTTCCTTTTTAATTTTAGCAGATCTAAAAGGAATTCCCGTAAGAGGATTATAGGCCTTCATTGTCTCTTCTTGTGTTTCTTTCGTTTCATAAGACATGTAACACAAACTGCCTCTTACCTTCAGCCCTACAAATAAGTGTAATCCAGCTGGTGTTTTTTCATTAATGTTGATGTATGGAATTCCACCCAATGAAATTCCCCATACTTTATTAATGTCTATAATGTCCCCATTTTTATTAGCTAAACTATCAATGTAAGTAACCTTAGTTATGGGGTTTGTAAAAAGACTCCCTTCTAACTGATCCCAGCTGGCTTGTGGCTTGGCCGCTTTAAAGTCTGCAAAATCAATGTAGAGCCCATCTTCAAATTTGTGATTTTTATCTACAATTACAGAATCTACCTGACTTAAGCAAGCAATACTCACGCCTAATAAAATGAGTCCTATATAAATTGATTTTAAAATCATAAAACTAAGATACAAACAAAAAAACGACCTTCCTTGTTTTACCAAGGAAGGTCAAATCCCATTAACCGTCAAACTATAAATCTTTGGTTTACATTTTGATCATTTTGTTTGTATAAACTTTATCATCTACTTTAATTTTAAAGTGGTAGATCCCGCTAAATGAGATTATTTCTTTAGCTATGTTGTAAGAATTTTCTCCTTTTTTTGCTGACATCTTATCTTCGAAAATTATCGCTCCCGTAGCATTAAAAATAGTAACAATAGCAGTTTGAGCCTTTGATGCTTCAAAATGGATCATGGTACTTTCTGAAAAAGGATTAGGAAATGCTTCGATGTGATTTTTTAAGGTCGTAATATTTGTTATAGCTTCTTTTTGGATATCCCCAAATTTGAATTTCACATTACTAATGCTAAAATCTTTGGAATAGACTTCAGAAGGCATTAATCTCATGTCTTGAGCAATGGCATCGGAAATTTTTCCTTTTGCTTTCGTTTTTAATTCAAGTTTAAATGCTGTCTCTTTACCAATAAATTCGTCATTTACAAAGCTGATCAATAATCTATTTTTCACAAGGTTTACATTAGACTCGCTAAAATTTTGGAGATTAGTACTTAGATCAACAAATTCTAAAAAATCATTACTTAAATCAATTGACAATTGGAATCCACCTATGATTTCTTTTGTGTCAAAGTGCAATAAAACATTTATCAATTCATCTTTTTCAAATTCTTTTTCTTCTATTCTCAGGATTACCTCTTCGTTTATATTTCTTCCTGTAGATGCACTGTGATTTACATCTCCAATTTTTACTCCAGTGAAGTTTATAGGATTTAACAGGTCTTCTTTTGTTAATTCAAAAGCTTCATCATGAATTGGAGACAAAGGATCATCCAACTCATTTAGATCAGGAAACAATTGCCAGGAAGAATGATTTTCAAATTCAGTGTCAACGTACAAAACTAAATTTCTCATTTCAAGGATGTCCTTAGCTGTTATGCTTCCACTGTTGTTTACATCAGCCGCAATGAATTGATAAGGCGAATCAAATGGTTTTGCTCCTATCATGTGAGAAGCCATTAAAAATATATCATAGGTTGTTACACCATTGAGATAATGTCCTTCTTTCTTTGATTGTATAGCATATCCTCCTTCAATCAATACATCGTCAAGATTATAGCTTCCATTTTCAGCAAACACAGCATTGTATGTAGTCTCACTTATGAGTTCGACATTAGATCCTTTTAGCAAGTTATTGTTCCTATCTTTTATCTGGCCGGTTAAGTTGGTGTATTGACTTACTGCACTGCATACTCCATTTGGGTCTTCTACATTTATTATAATGTTAGTTTTAGAAACCCTTCCAATGCCATCTTCAATAGAAATTTCAAGGTCATGTTGACCAAGTTTTTCACAATCAAATTTATTCATGCTAAAGGTCACATGATAATCTTGAGTACAAGAAAAAACAAGCGCACCTAAATCTTCTTGTCTAAGTTCTAAAAGGCCACTACTAGGCAAGTCAAATGAAAGTTCATTTGGAGCACTGATGCTTGGTTGCTTACATAACAATAAATCTATTGAGTTTTCAAGAATTTCAAACCATCCTCCATCTTGAGAACCATTTGGAAGAGCGTTCCACCACCCCCAACCTAAATAGATAATTTTGCCTTTGCCATGATTTAAAACGGCAACTGAAGAATTATTTTCATTCTCTTTGTCAGCATAAAGAGAAACTGCATCTGAAGGTAAAACACCGGTTAAAAAGGCAATTGCATTATTATTTGGGATTTCTACTGGAGAGTTATTGAATCCATTAAAGGGAAGGTTCTCGTTTTTTAAACTGTGGCCCGTTAAAGTAAATTCTTGTGATTTGAGATTGTAGCCAAAAACACCGTTTAAAAACTGAATCGCATTATTATTATTAGCTTCATTTGGAGCTACTACACCACTTATAATTAGGCCGCCGCCATTACGTACATAAGATTCTATATCTTCGATCTGATTTGAAGATAGATCAAGGAATAAGTTTTTACGTTCAAGTTCAGGAATAATGATAATGTCTGAAGCATTAATTTCTGGTTTTGTAAATTCTTCTATTTCGTTGATTTCATATCCAAAATCTTCAAGTGTATTGTACAGATTCGATGCTTCAGCAAACAAGTTTCCTTCTTCAATTTGTACGTAATCTGGATGATAAAAAAGACCAATATTTTGAGCATACAACTTACTTTTTTGCAGAAAAAGAGTTCCTACAAAAACAAAAAGCAATGAGACTGCTTTGCATAGCATGTATGTCCTAGTTTGCACCAAGGGATTAGTTTTGGATGAAAAATTAGGAGATTCGTTTCAGCCTTGATGTAATGAGAGGGAAAAGTAACGTGGGAAGTATAGTGTAAAAATAGAGGTTTATTACATGTATTGATATACCCTTGAATAGCTAATTTAAATATGGGAATAAAAACTAATAACAAGAAGTAAAATAAAAAAAGGCCAACTCTTTGGTACAAGAGTCAGCCTATTTTAGTTGGAAAAGATATATTTAAATTTCTTAGTTTATTTTAGTGAATTTAACCATTTCAACATTATCACCATGTGTGATTCTTAAATAATAAGAACCTGCTGGTAATGTTTTAATATCTATTGGTTCATTCATGTAAGAAGTAGTTTGAACTTTAGATTTATTAAACAACTTACCTGAAGTTGAAATAATTTCTAACTCAACTGCTCCATCAATTTCAATAAAGCTTTCAAGGCTCATTGATTCCGTTACAGGATTAGGGAATATCTCGAAATTATTTTCACTAAATGGTGCAAATTCAACCATTTTAGTTTCTGTAAAATCAAAGTCTCCAGATGGGTTAACCAACCTAATTCTATAGTAGTTCATGCCTTTATGCGGTGCATTATCCATGTGCTCATAAAGATTCAAAGAGCTGTTATTAGAAGCTACAGAAGGCAATTCTCCGATCACTTCGTAGTTAGCTCCATCAGTAGATCTTTCAACAAAGTACATCATATCTTTGAAGTCTTTGTTAGTGATCCATGAAATTCTAACTGCTTCGTTGTCTCCTCTAAGTTCTTCAACAGTAAAAGTAATTACTTGTAAACAAGAAAGCACTTCTACAGTAATGATGTTAGACTCCACTAAGAAAGCATCACAACATTCTCTTCTTGCACATCTTGCAAAATGTTTAGTTTGATAAACTGGTCCAGCTTGGTATGTTTCTGAATTAGAGTTTGGCAATTCAGTCCAAGTATTTGGATCAGCAGGTCCTCCTTGAGTTGAACAAATCCATAGGTATTCAATAGGCTTTGCTCCTCCACCTCCAGCAGGAATAGTGCTTGTAAATAAATCGGGAACTTCTCCTTGACAAACAGATTGATCACCAGAAACTTGGCCACCAAAGTTTACATCATTACAACATTGGAAAATACCAGCATCAAAAGAAAGTTGTTCTTTATCATCACCAACACCATCTCCGTTTGTATCAATAATGTCTCCTTGACCATCTCCATCTGTGTCTACTACATCAAACATATGAGATTTTCCATCTTCATCAACATCAGAATCTGTTACATCTGAAGCACCATCTCTACAGGTATATTCAGTACCAGTATAAACAATTGTTGCTCCGAATTGGATGTAGAATGTACCTACAGGTACACATTCAAACAAGTAATATCCGTCGCTATCAGTATTTGTAGAACCATTAGGTGCCATTTCATCATCTGCGTTTCCACAAATGCCATCAGGACCAGGAGTCATCAATGAAACAGGAACACCATATGCGCCATTTTCATTTGAATCTTGTTCACAATTTTCGTTATTATCCCACCATACATAGTTCCCGACATCAATGCCACCATCATCAAGACAAACTTCACCAGTTCTTGTACAACCTGAAAGATTATCTGTGATTGTAACTTGATAACATCCTTCAGCTAAACCACTAGCAGATGCATCTGTGCTCCCATTACTCCATTCATATGTAAAATCACCATTACCACCTGTAATGTCCACTGTAGCCTCGCCATCAGATTCACCACATTCACTAATTTCAAGAGTTTCATTTACAGTAGCTTCGAATGTTCCTACAATTACTGTAGTTGATGCAGAGGCTGTACAGCCATTTTCATTGGTAACAGTTACTTCTACATCATAAGTCCCTGCCATACCCATGCAGAATTCAGTCGCAGAAGCGCTATCATCTGAAAGCATTCCTTGAGCTGCCGTCCATTCATAAGTAAAAGTATTTCCACCATCAGCAGTAGCTTCGAGGTCTACACAATCACCAACTTCACATATAGTACCAGGTACTGAAATTGACACAGTTGGAGCAGCAAGAATAGTAACAGTTGTCATATCCATTGCCATACAACCATCAGGACTTGTTGCTGATAATATAATTTGGTAAGTCCCAGGAGCCATCATTGTAAATGTAGTTGTCTGAGTCGTACTTGAACTCAGTTGTCCTTGAGAAGCAAACCATTCATAAGTTAAATCATCTGAGCTTCCAGTAGCCGTAAGGTCAACTGTTTCACCCATACAAAGTTCAACATCTACAGGATCAATACTCACTGTAGGTGTTTCATTTCTAACTACTGCAATTGAATTACTCAATGCATAACATCCAGTAATGTCTGCAGCATCTGCTCCAGCTTCTAAGCCAGTGACAGGCCCAGTAGCAGTAGCCAACCATATTAAACAAGTTCCTGCAGGGGCTCCTTCGAAATCGAAAGGAGGATTTGTAGGTAACTCTAAAATTATTCCATTTTCATCTGTAATTACCCATTGGTTTATGTCGCCTGTTCCAGCTTCATCAACTGATACATCAACTAAATCAGAAGAGCCATCTCCAACACAAACAGATAATTCATCTGTTGTTGATATAGTAGGAGGTGCTACAGTAGTTATCGAAATTGTGATTGGATCTGAAAGATCAAAACAACCTGAAAGATCAGTTGCGTTATTTCCAACAACTGCACCATCTAGCGTTCCTTCGAAACAAACCAACCAAATTTGAAATCCACCAGTTCCTAAACCAGAGAAATCAAATGTACCATCTGTTTGGATGGCTAAAATATTAGCATCAAGATCTGTTAAAACCCATGCTGAGTTTGCACACGCTCCATTTGTAGAGGCGTTTACGATAACACCAGCACCAGTTGCATCACAATATTCAGTTGGATCATTTGTAAAAATTGCAGGGGCAACAGGTGCATTTGAACCTATTACACTTCCACTACCCGTTGCAGAACAACCAGACGCGTCAACAACTGTCACTGTATACATTCCAGCACCAAGGCCAGTAATAGTATTAGTAGTTGCTCCAGTATTCCAGGAGTAATTAACATTCCCAGTAGATCCACTAACATTTGCGGTAGCTGTACCATTGCTTTCACCACATGCTGTTGGGGTTGTTGAAATATTTACGGATAAATTACTGGTTGTTCCAGTTATTGTTGTTGAACAAATACCTTGACATCCGTCTGCATCTGTTACCGTTACACTATAAGTGCCAGCATCAACATTAGACAATGTCGAAGTACTGCTTCCATTATTCCAAGAATAAGTAAATGGTCCAAGACCACCAGATGGAACTGCAGTTACAGAACCGTCTCCGCCACCACAGCTTGGATTAGTTCCTGAACAATTTACTGTCAAATTACCATCAGTACAAACAAATACTTCCCCGACACTTGAGCAACCTTGAGTATCGGTTACAGTGACAAAGTGAGTACCAGGACAAAGTCCAGTTGCTACTTCTGTTGTTTGACCATTATCCCATAAATAAGAATATGGTGGAATTCCAAGCATTGCATGCGGTTCCGCAGTACCATTACATGAACCACAACTTGCACAAGTTGCTTCAGGCATTAACCAAATACTTTCAGGACCAGGCTCTACGGTAACAGAAGTTACTTCAGAACATCCTGTTGCATCAGTTACTGTGGCATAATGAATACCAGCAGTTAAACCTGTTGCAAAAAAAGCAGTTTGACCATTGTCCCAAGTGATTGAATGAGGTAAAGTTCCTCCCCAAACTTTAAGATTGGCCGTACCATCTGCGGAAGTTTCACAGGTGGCATAAGATGAAGCTGATGAGTAAACGAAGCCACATTGAGCATTTATTGATGAATAAACAAAAACAAATGACACACAGAGCAACAATTTTGACATCAAGCTTAAAGAGTGTTTGTAAATCTTTTCCATAAGAATTAGTGTTAAAAAAAAGTAAGCTTTAGGTTTTTCCTATACGTTAATAATCATTCGTATGGCAATCGCTATACGAATGTTAGATTAAATCTGAGATAAACTTAGATCGGCTTATGGTTGAGGTTAACTGGGATGAATTACTGAGGTTACTTTGCTATGCAATAAATTCAAAGAGATGTATTTGAATTTATTAGTTGTTTACTATTGGCTAAATATACGACAATATACGTTGTCTTTCAATATTTGATCGTACTTAAGATGAAATACTTTTCAAAAAGTAACAGTCTAAATAAATAGCATTTTATTGGGACTGTGTAATTAATTGATTGTCAATGGTTTATGGCTAATAAATTTATTCATTTTTTTTTCATTTTCTGTAGTGATTACAACATTACTTTAATACCTTTTTTAGGGTATAAGGACTTAAATTTTGTCTTGATATACCAATTTTTAGTTATGCTTAATCTCTTGTAATAGTTATGTTATTGTATGACAGTATCAACTAACATCTTTCATTTTTTTATCGTTTATTCGCTAGATTGGAATTGAGGGAAAGTAATGTTATTTCTTTGATAAAAATTCTTTTTCGGATTGTCAATTTTCAATATAGAAATATTCTATATGTACTAATAAGGAACTATCTTTGCACTATAACGTTATTTTATAATAATACTTTAACTTATGGCGATCATAATAACTGATGAATGTATAAATTGTGGAGCATGTGAACCTGAATGCCCAAATAATGCAATTTATGAAGGAGGTGTTGAATGGGCTGTGGCCGATGGTACAAATGTTACTGGCTCTTATGTCCTTGAAGATGGAAAAGAAGTACAAGTAGATGACCAAAACGAACCAGTTGAGGATGATTATTACTTTATTGTACCAGATAAATGCACTGAATGCAAAGGCTTTCACGAAGAGCCTCAATGTGCTGCTGTTTGTCCAGTTGATTGTTGTGTCCCAGATCCTGAAAGAGAAGAATCAGATGAAGTTCTACTAGCCAGAAAGGCAAAACTACATATATAAGATCCTTTTAATACAAAAGATGTTTTTATTTATTATCTTTACTCCATAAGCTTCGCCTTAGCTTAACACTCTTCGCCTCAATCTCATTCATTTTATTTTTTAACAAAAAACTATGTTATGAACAGCACGGTTAAAACCACCGCTTTTCTCACAATATTGCTATGTCTTATTGTGAGTACCCCAAACTATCTTAGAGGCCAATGTGATGCAAACTTTACGGGATTTGAACAATTAGGTACATATAATGGACATGCCTATTATTTATCGCAAGGGATAGCTCGCCCAGAAGATGCCATTAATATGGCTGAAAACTTAGGTGGTTACTTAGTAAGTATAAATACTGAACAAGAAAATCAATTTTTACTTACACATATTAATAGTATGGTGTTTATTGGATTAAGCGATCATCTCAATGAGGGTGTTTACAGCTGGAAAAATGAAGAAGCGGTAGATTACACAAATTTTGATTTTTGTGCTTTTTGTTCACAAAATGATCAAGAAAACGATTATGCCATCATGCACCAATGGAATGGTGGGTGGAGTTTTACCAACAGATGGTCAATGCGCAAATACATTGTTGAAATTCCGTGTGAAGATGACGAAGAAGGCGAAGGTGATTGTAATGAAACGATAGATGGTTTCGAATATTTAGGGCAAGAAGGAGATAGTAAATTCTTTTTATCTGAAGATAAATATAGACCCTTGGACGCTATAAGTGCTGCAAATGATAATGGAGGATTTTTAAGTACCATAAATAATCAATCAGAAAATGATTTTATTGAAAACAATGTCAATGAATTTGTTTGGATTGGAATAAATGATGCAAATGAAGAAGGAAATTTAGTTTGGGCAAATGGAGAGCTTTCGAGTTATGATAATTTCGACATCTGTGGTTTTTGTTCAGATAATACTTCGGCATTTGATTATGTAATTTTAGCCCCATGGGATGGTACTTGGAGTTTTACTTCACATTGGAGTAAAAGAAAATTCATTCTTGAAGTGCCTTGTGATGACCTTGTAGATCCTGAAGAATACATCGTCTTATCTTGCCCTCAAAACATTGTAGTTCAAGCTAGTCAGGTTGGTGATGTTCAGGTATTTTGGCCTACTCCTTCAGCTAATACTACCTGTCAAAATGGAGGCTTACAAATTAATAATACAACAAATGGTCACCCAGGAAACAGTGATTACTTTGCTCAAGGAACAACTACTAACATTTCTTATGAAGCAGTAGATAATTGCGGAAACTTAGAAGCATGTAATTTCAACATTACAATTAATGTTTTTGATAATGGAGGCAATGAAGGCGAAGTGGACTATACTGCAAATGATCAAGTAACTCCTTATACTGGCTTATTCAGGCCAGGAGCAAATATTGGATATAATCCACCTTGGTCGGATGATGAATTAGCTGAACTAGCAGCTGGTAATCCCAATTTAGGAATCGACGGCATAGGTGCAAAAACAATACGTCCAGGATTGTATGACATCATTACTTCTGTTTATGGATATGATATAAGATTATCTACCTATGAATATTATAAAGAATTAGGCATGGATGACCTCACTTTAATTGTAGGCTTTCCTGCTGAATGGCATAGAGACTTAACAGATTATTGTGGAAACGGAACGAACTCAGCAATGTTTAGAAACTTATACACTGACATCTGGGATGATGGAGAAAATGGAACTCCATACAATGATGACAATTTTTACGCTGCCTATCTATATGAAGTAGTTTCAAGGTATGGTGAATACGTAAAATTTTGGGAAATTTGGAATGAGCCGGGTTTCGATTTTGCAGGAGTTGGATGGAGACAAGCAGGTGATCCAGTAGGAAACTGGTGGGATAGAGATCCGCATCCTTGTGAAAATATTTTAAGAGCGCCTATTGAGCATTATGTAAGAACCTTAAGAATTAGTTGGGAAATTATTAAAAGCCTACAACCCGATGATTATGTTACTGTTGCAGGTGTTGGTTACGAAAGTTTTCTAGATGCTATTTTAAGAAATACTGATAATCCTAATGGCGGCGGTGTTAGTGCAGAGTACCCATTAGGAGGAGGCGCATATTTTGATGTGATGGGCTTTCATTCTTATCCAGATATAGATGGTTCTGTTAGAGCATTTGATCCAAACACTGGTGATGTTATTTATACCAGAAATTCTGATGTCGCAGCTCAAGGCTTAGTGAAAAGAAAAAACTCATATGCACAGATTTTGAGAAATTATGGCTATGGTACAAATCTTCCCGCTAAGGAGTGGATAATGACTGAGTTTAACGTTCCTAGAGCTTCATTCAAAAGTGATGCGATGACAGGAGGGAATGCTTTGCAGATTAATTATGTTATAAAAGCTATGGTTACTGCCATGCAAAATGACATTAGACAAATGCACATTTATAATTTAGGAGATCGAACTACTGAAAATGTGGCAAGTCAAGAATTCGACTTATTAGGTTTATATAAAAAACTAGAAGGAACATCGCCGGGCACAGAAGTAAAAAACCCTGTTGCTCACGCTTATAAAACAAGTGCAGATTTGCTTTATGGAACTACTTTCTCAGGAGATAGAACAGCATTGATGAACCTTCCACCAAATGTAGCTGGAGGAGCATTTAGGTATCCTAACGGCAGGTATTTATATGTGCTTTGGGCAGAAACTACACAAGATCAATCTGAAAATGCAAGTGCAAGTTTCTCTTTTCCAACGACTTTTCCTGCATTTATGTCAAGAAGGAATTTCGATTTTTCTCGGACTAATCAAACCAGTAACATTCCTAGCCAAAACATCTTTTTAACTGGTACACCAATTTTTGTCTCGGATAATTTTGAAACTTTAGGATCCGCTGCTAAAGAAGAAATAAATGAAGAAATAAAATATTTTAATGTAAATGAGGTTTATCCAAATCCTTCTTTATCAGAGGTGTATTTAAAAATTCAAAACCTTAAAGAAGGAGATCATAATTTTGAAATTTATGACACAAAAGGTCAGTTGATTGAAATGTTTGATCAATTTGTGCCAGCAGGTTATTCAAAACACAGATTATCTCTTGCAAATTACAAGGCTGGGATGTATTTTGTTATCATAAAAGATGAAGGAATAAACATTGCGAAAACAAGATTCACAAAAGTAAAAGACTAAATAATGAGTAAAAGCTGTATAATTTTTGGATCATCTAGGAATGATGGCAACACCCAAAAAATGGTAGATGTCATCCAAGAATTAACAGGAGCTAAAGTTTATAATTTAAATGATTATAAAATTTCTTACTACAGCTATAAACATGATAATAATGATGATTTTATTCCACTATTTAAACAAATAGTGGAATATGATCACATCATATTTGCTACGCCTGTCTATTGGTATACCATGAGTGCGGTGATGAAGACTTTTTTTGATCGGATCTCAGAACCATTGCGTACAAATGAACACTTAACAGATGCATTAAAAGGAAAAAGTATGCTGCTTTTTAACATGAGCTCATCTTCGGAAATCTATCCATTTTTCCATCATGCATTTGAACAATCAGCAAACTTTTTGAACATGGTCTACAAAGGCCATGTTCATTGTTGGTTAGAAAATAAATCCCTACCTGATTCCGTTCTAGGAAATATTAAATTACTTCTTAAAGATTCCAACATAACAAAGTAATCTCCGTATAAAAATTAGTACATATCTACGGTTTTTTTTATAAATTAGACCGTCATTATCAATGAGATATGAACAAAAACACACTCAGCACCATTTTTTAATATTCTTTTTTAATGCTTAAACCCGTCATTCACATGAAAGGTGTCTGTCTTTTCACATTTTTGCTATTCCTTGCCCATATAAATTGTTATGGACAAGAAACAGCAATATACTCAGAAGCTAAAAAAGCTTTCAAAAAAGGAAATTACTTTTTTGATAAACAATTATATGGACAAGCTCAACTTGAGTACAATAAAGTGATTCAAAGCAATGTCCAGATGCATGATCCGGATTTCAAACATTTTAGAATGATGTCTGAATTGAATCATGCAAGATCAGCTGTCAGATTAAATCAAAACAGCGCAGAATCTTTAATTCTTGATTTTGTTCAAAACTACTCACCTGAACCATTAGTTGCAGATGCCATCTTAGAGGCTGGTGATTTTTATTACAACGATGAGCAATTCGAAAAAGCATTGGTGTTTTACAACTTGATAAATGTAAACAATGTAGAAAAAGATTTGAGATCGGCCATTACATTTAAAAAAGGGTATTCACTTTTTGTCAGAAAATATTTCAAAGAATCATTATCCTATTTTGCTGCTTTGGTTGATACTCCAGACAAATATTATTATCCATCCAATTATTATGCTGGACTTAATCATTATTTTTTAAAAGACTATAATGCAGCAGCTTTGAATTTGAGAAAAGTAGAAAAATCTAAAACATACCGGGCACATATACCCTACTATGTTTCTCAAATTTATTTTGCAGAAAAGGAATACCAAAAAACTGTTGATTATATACTCCCTGTGCTTGGCAAAAACAAAATTCAAAAGAAAGCAGAAATGGAGCATCTGCTTGGTAAGGCATACTTTGAGTTGGGGCAATATGATCTTGCTCTAAATTATTTGGAAAGCTATGCAGCTCAATCCGAGAAAATGAATAAAGAGGATTTTTATCAAATTGGCTTTGTACAGTATAAAAATAAAAATTATGAAAAAGCAATAAGCAACTTTAAGGAATTAAGTAACTTAAATAATGTCCTTGGCCAAAACGCTTTATTCCTTTTAGGTGATTGTTACCTAAAAACTGGAAAGAAAAATTTTGCAAGGAATGCCTTTAGTGAAGCTAGTAAAAAAGAATTTGATCTTTCTACAAAAGAAGAAGCTTCCTGGAATTATGCTAAACTATCCTATGAATTGAAGTATGATGACGAAGCCATTAAAACTTTTCAGAAGATATCGACGGCATCAAAGCATCATCCAGAAGCACAAAATTTATTAAGCAATCTATTTTTAAATACAAATGATTTTAGCCAAGCTTTAAGCATATTGGATGCGCTACCAAGTAAGTCCCCACAACTTTCTGAAACTTATCAAAAAGTCACTTACGCAAGGGGTGTTGAATTGTATAATGATGGAAAAGAAAAAGAAGCTATCGCATTGTTTGAAAAATCTTTAAACTATGGAAACGATAAAAAAACTATTGCTTTAGCAAACTTTAGATTGGGAGATATTGCATACAAAAATAAAGCCTACAATGAAAGTAGTTCATACCTTAATAGTTTCATAAGCAATGCAAATGGAATAAGTAATCTTCCAGATGATGCTACCATTTACATGGCCAATTATACCTTGGGGTATAATGCTTTGAAAGATAAAAAAATAAACCAAGCTCTTGGTCATTTTGAAAAAGCTACCCTTGGTATTCAACAAAACAAAGGAATCATTTCTAATGAATACGTAAAGACACAAATTTATATTGATGCTTTACAAAAAGCAGGAGATTGTGCCTTTAAACTTAATGATTACCCTAAAGCATTAGATTACTACAATCGGGTGATCTCCAATGAAAAAGGTGAAACTTCTTACGCACTTTATCAAAAAGCTATGGTACTAGGATTGAGTAATCTGCAAACTGAAAAAGTTAATGCATTAAATAAATTAGTAAATGAATCTCCTGAGTCTTCCTATGTTGATGATGCCTATTATCAATTGGGCTTAAGTTATCAAGAGCAAGGAAAATTGGAATTGGCTAAGATCCCTTTACAAACTTTGGTGGATGAACACAGCACTTCACGATTAAGGAATCAAGCTTTCTTACGTTTAGGTTTGATCCATTTCAATCAAGAAAAACATTTAGAAGCAGCTTCTTATTACAAACAAGTCATCAGCAATAATCCAGATGAGATTGAGAAAGAAGCTGCTCTTGAGTCATTGAAAGAAATATATGTTGAGAACTTGGGGCAGCCAGAAACATATGTGGAGTATGCTGAATCAGTTCCAGGCTTAAAGATGGACAATACTCAAAAAGAATCCATCAATTTTGAAACGGCAGAATTAGCTTTCGAAAACGCAGACTATGATCAAGCGATTGCTTCTTATAAAAAATATTTATCTAAATACCCTAAAGGAGTTTATCATTTGCAAGCATTGTTTGAACTTGCCGAGTCATATGCTATTCAAAAGGATTATAAGATGGCGCTTAAAACATACACAATACTAGCAGATGAAGGGCCAAGCAAATATTATGTAAAGGCCTTAACTAAAGGCGCATTATTAGCATACAATATCGAAAGAGATTTTGCTAAAGCTTATGAACTTTATAAAAAATTAGAACCTGTAGCAGAAAGTCCAGAATTAAAATTGCAATCTCAAATAGGCATGTTAGAATCTGCTTACCGAATAAATAATATTTCGGCCTTGACTATTGCAGCAAATAAAGTAGAATCGAATGGATTAGCTTCCCCAGAAGAAAAAGCTTTGGCTCATTATTATCGTGCAAAAGTAGCAATGGACAATGCAGATAATAACAAAGCATTAAATAGTTTTAATCAAGTACTTCGAAACATTAAAGCAGGTGAATTAGCAGCGGAAGCTCGTTATCAAATTGCTAAAATATATTTTTTGCAAGAAGAATACGAAATCTCAAAAGGGATCTGCTTCAACTCTCATAAAGAAAGTGCTGGTCAAAAATATTGGATTTCAAAAAGTGCAATACTCCTCGCTAAAATCTTAGAAGTTCAAAATGACTTTGTAAATTCAAAAGCAACACTAGAAGCTATAATCGAAAGTGGGAACCAACTTGCACCTGAGATTGTAGAGGAAGCTCGTCTCCAATTAGGTGAATTGAATAAAAAAATCAATTCTTCAAGTAAGATTGATAACAGCAGCGAAAACGAGGATTTAGAAATGGAAAAAATTGAAGAAAATGAAAAGTAATTATAAAAGTATGTATTGTAAAATATTAAGTTTAATTATTGTTTTAGTAAGTTTTTCAGCTTCTTCTTTTGGACAAGAAGAACTTGAACAAGAACAAGTTGAAGTAATAAAAAACTTTGAAGCTAAATTGTCCGAATCAGAAAGACTTGATGTAAACCCAAGTCTTCCCCCTATTGATACGAGCAATAGAAAGATCAGCTATGACATTCCAGCCAAGGCAATGAATATTGATTACGCAGCACCGCAGATCAAGCCTATAGCCATGAATGCTAAAGCCCTGCCTAAAGCATTTAAAACGTATTTGAAAGGAGGCTATGGGACTCCAAAGGCAGTATATGCGGAAGCCTCACATTTTCAAAAGATCAATAACAACATTGACATTTTAGGCAAGGTTTTGCATCAGCAGGCAAATAATAAAAATATTGCCTTTCAAAAATTTATAAACACAGGAGTTAACTTAGAAAGCAACTACACCACAAGTCCTACTTCTCTGTTGAAGACATCTGTTGGGTACCTTGAAGAAGTGGATCATTTTTATGGATACGATCATGAAGTTCTAACATTCACAGAAGAAGAAATAAAACAAAAATTTAAGACCCTCAACTTTGCTGGTCAATATGAAGGTGAATTTGTAAATTCATTTGGTTTGAACTATGGTCTTGGTGCAAGCTACTTAAGGAAAGCTGATGCTTTTTCAACGAAAGAAGAAAATTTTATACTCAATGCAAATTTAAGAAAAGACTTAAAGGACAAACATCCTTTGCAATTAAAAGTGATCGCAGATTTAAGCAATCTTGAAGTTGAAGAAAAAGATAAACAAGATTTAAATCTGTTAAACTTGCAACCATCTTTTACTTTTCATCAGGACAAATTTAGACTTGATTTCGGTACAAACTTAATTTTTAGTGATGGTAATTTCAATTTACTTCCTTTTATAGAGGCTACAGCAAACATTCTATCGAAACAAGTTGTTGCCTTTGCTGGGTGGGAAAGCAATCTTAAGAAAAACACCTTTACTAGTTTGACTGATTTTAACCCTTACTTAATTTCTGATCCTACTATTTTCATAGCGAAATACAATGATTTTTATGGTGGTGTCAAAGGAAAGATTAGATCATTTGATTATAGTGCCATGGCAGGTTATAAAAATATAGATAAGCTTCCTTTGTATGTAAACAGTATGAATGATCCTAAAAGATTCGAAGTACTTACGGATAGTGTCTCCATCTTCTACTTGGAAGGAATACTAAATTTTCAGCTTTTTTCTAATTTAAATTTCATAGGATCATTTACACAAAAGGTATACAATCTTAGCAATGAAAAGAAAGCTTGGCATCTACCAGCTTTAGAACTTAATTTAGCATTGAATTATAAATTATTAGAAGAAAAGCTAAATTTAAAAGCTAAATTTTTCAGTACTAATCCTATACCATATTTAGATATAAATGAAAACAAAGTTGATCGATTAAATGCTCAGATTGATTTTAATCTAGGTGCAGAATATTGGATTAATGATAAGCTTTCTTTTTTTGTTGATGGAAACAATCTGTTTAATAATAAACGAGAAAGATGGCATCAGTATGATACCTTTGGGATTAATGTATTAGGAGGAATCAGTGCTAGGTTTTAAAATAAAAAGCCCGCCTAATTATTTAGACGGGCTTTAATCACTAATAAACAAATTCTTTTATCAACCGCTGCACATTAGACAATCTGGATCATCTAAACTACAAGCTTGGTCATTAGGCTTCAATTGCATAGGTTCTGGCAAACTAACCTTTTCAGCCTTGGAAGCTTTCGTTTTGCTTTTAATTACAACATTTGTCATTTGAGATTCATTGATCTCAGCTTCGGCAATTGCTACTAACTCTTCTACTTTTTCACTCTTTCCTTGTTTACGCATTTCTTCACGAACTGTAAATTTGATTGGATCTACTGCTGCCTTTGTTCTTAAGTAGTACATTCCAGTCTTTAAACCTTTTTTCCAAGCGTAAAAATGCATGGAAGACATTTTTCCATTATTCGGGTTTTCCACGAATAAATTCAAGGATTGACTTTGACAAATGTAAGCTCCTCTATCTGCTGACATATCAATCAAAACACGTTGCTTCAATTCATAAGCAGTTTTGTAAAGCTCTTTTATTTCATGAGGAATATTATCTATGTTTTGGATAGAACCATTTTCCATCATGAGTTTTTGCTTCATTTCTTCATCCCAAAGATTTAAGCCTATCAAATCTTTTAATAGGTGCTTATTCATAACGATGTACTCTCCTGATAGTGTTCTTCTTGTGTAAATATTAGAAGTATAAGGTTCGAAACATTCGTTATTTCCGAGGATTTGAGAAGTTGAAGCGGTAGGCATTGGAGCTAAAAGTAAACTGTTTCTAATGCCAGTTTTACTAATTTTTTCTTTGAGCGCTGCCCAATCCCATCTCTTAGAAGGTGTAACTCCCCACATGTCATATTGTAATTCTCCCTTACTTACTGGAGAGCCTTTATATGTTTTATACGTTCCTTCAACTACTGCTAATTCAGATGATTGTTCTAAGGCACCATAATAGATGGTTTCAAAGATGTCTTTGTTTAACTGTTTTGCTTCATCGCTATCAAAACCAAACCTCATGAGGCAGAAAGCATCTGCTAAACCTTGAACACCAATTCCGATAGGTCTATGTCTAAAGTTTGAATTTTCTGCTTCTTTGATTGGGTAATAATTGACATCAATAATCTTATTTAGATTTTTGGTGACAACTTTTGATATTTCATAAAGCTTTTGAAAGTCAAACTTTCCATTCTTTACGAATTTTGGTAAAGAAATTGAAGCTAAGTTGCAAACTGCTACTTCATCTTTGGAAGTATACTCAATTATTTCGGTACATAAATTACTTGAGCGAATTGTTCCTAAGTTCTTTTGATTACTCTTACGATTGGCAGCATCTTTATAAAGGATATAAGGCGTACCTGTTTCGGTTTGAGAATCAATTATTGCAAACCAAAGATCTTGGGCTTTAATCGTTTTTTTTGCTTTTCCATCTGCTTCATATTGGTGGTAAAGCTTTTCGAATTCACCACTATGAGAATCATATAAGCCTGGGCATTCATCCGGACAGAATAATGACCAATCTTTATTTTCTTCTACTCTTCTCATGAAAAGATCTGGAATCCAAAGGGCATAAAACAAGTCTCTTGCTCTCATTTCTTCTTTCCCATGATTCTTTTTAAGGTCTAAGAATTCAAAAACATCTGCGTGCCATGGTTCTAAATAAACGGCAAAGGCTCCTTTTCTTTTTCCACCACCCTGATCTACATACCTTGCAGTATCATTGAAGACTTTTAGCATAGGAACTATTCCATTAGAAGTACCACCGGTACCTTTTATGTATGAACCTTTAGCCCTTACATTATGTATACTTAATCCAATTCCTCCTGCAGACTGAGATATTTTTGCACATCTGGTGAGCGTATCAAATATACCTGGAATACTGTCTTCTGTCATTGATAATAAGAAACAAGAAGAAAGCTGCGGTTTCGGTGTACCTGCATTAAACAATGTTGGTGTTGCATGGATAAACCATTTGTCCGACATCAACCTATAGGTTTCTATTGCTGACTCAACATCTTCTCCATGGATTCCGATCGAAGCCCTCATTAGCATGTGTTGAGGTCTTTCGACAACTTTACCATCCATTCTTAGGAGGTAAGATCTCTCGAGTGTTTTAAATCCAAAATAATCGAAGTTGTAATCTCTGTCATAGATGATAGCGGAGTTCAATTTATCTGCATTTGCAGCTACAACATCATAGGTCTTTTTGCTTATCAAGCCAGCGGCTTGTCCATTTTTTGGGTCAACATACTCGTACAAAGCTTTCATATTATTGGTGAAAGACTTGTCTGTGTTTTTGTGAAGATTAGAAATGGCTATTCTTGCAGCTAAAAGTGCATAATCAGGATGAACAGTAGCCATAGTTGCTGCTGTTTCTGCTGCAAGATTGTCCAATTCTGAAGTAGTAACTCCATCGTAGAGGCCTTGAATAACTCTTTTGGCAATTTCTAGGTAGTTTACATAATTCAGATCTAAACCGTAACACAATTTTTTAATTCTTGCGGTAATTTTGTCAAAACTTACGTCTTCTTTTTTACCGCCCCTTTTAATTACATGCATAGTGGTTCATTTAAATGATAATGTTTGTTGGTTAAGTGTGTTTTTCAATAGTGCGTTGCGTAGTGTTTAAAAGTCTGCATCTAGTGTAAAGACTTGATCGCCTCTATCACTCATGACACCTGCTTTTCTGTAATCCCCGACTCTTTTTTCAAAAAAGTTTGTTTTTCCTTGTAAAGAAATCATATCCATCCAAGGGAATGGATTTTTTGCATTGTAAACTCGATCTAAATTCAGTGAAACAAGTAATCTATCAGCGACAAACTCAATGTATTCGCACATTTCTTTTGCATTCATACCAATCAGTTTTACTGGTAGGGCATCGCTAACAAATTCTTTTTCAATTTCTACTGCGTCGGTGATAATTCCTCTTACCAGTTTATCGTCCAACTTATTTTGTATGTGGTCATTATAAAGGAGGCATGCAAAATCACAGTGCATTCCTTCGTCTCTAGATATTAATTCATTTGAAAAAGTCAATCCTGGCATTAGGCCACGCTTTTTGAGCCAAAAGATTGAACAAAAGGAACCAGAAAAGAATATCCCTTCAACTGCTGCGAAGGCAATTAATCTTTCTGCGAAGGAGCCATTATCAATCCATCTTAGTGCCCAATCAGCTTTTTTCTTAACGCAGTCTAAGGTCTCGATGGCATTAAATAAATGATCTTTTTCTTTGTTGTCTTTTATGTAAGTATCAATTAAAAGGGAATAAGTTTCAGAGTGAATATTCTCCATCATTATTTGAAACCCATAGAAGAATTTTGCTTCAGTGTATTGGACCTCACTAACAAAATTTTCGGCTAAATTTTCATTGACAATACCATCACTTGCTGCAAAAAATGCTAGCACATGTTTGATGAAATGTTTTTCATCCGGTTTAAGTTTTTCCCAGTCAGTTAAATCTTGGCCTAAATCAATTTCCTCGGCGGTCCAAAAATTTGCTTCAGACTTTTTATACCAAGCCCAAATGTCATTGTGCTTGATTGGAAATAATACGAATCTGTTAGGATTCTCTTGCAGAATAGGTTCTACGCTATTACCGGTCATACCTTTGGTAAATTTAAAAGTTCATAAATTAGTTCAGAGTGAAAAGCTTTTCAGCTTTTCGAAAAAATCGAAAAGATACACGCCCCTATTTGCCTGAGGATTTAAAGTATATTATGTGGTCAATAAATGGTTTTATCGCAACCAAGGGAAATGGTATTCCTTAGTTATTGCAATATGTTTATTCTTGTATTAGCGTTCTCCTTGCGAGTAGACAAATGTAACTAAAATATTGCGTTTTTTTATAATGTAATTTATCCACAGACTGTGGATAAGTTACATAAACCCATGACAATCAATCTGTTTACACATTATCAACATTTTTGCAATCTCTTTGCGTTTTTTAGAGCCTTGTGTAAGCAAATTACTTACAAGCCACATTTCTTAAAACCTTGATATTCCGTTAATTAGAATTTTACAATAGTCTCTTTCTCCTGAAGAACCAAGCAAGAAAAAGACTGATCGCAATGGAAAAAATAATGATAAAATAAAATGCAAAAGGTGAGTTTTTGAATGGTAGCGGAACATTCATTCCATATAAACTAGCCACTAAAGTAGGTACCATTAAAATAATGGTCGTCAAGGTTAACCTTTGAATGACAACATTCAAGTTATTAGAAATAATGGAAGCATACGCCTCCATTGTACCATTTAAGATGTTGGTATAGACATTTGCCATTTCTAATGCTTGCCCATTATCAATAATAATGTCTTCAAAAAGGTCCGTTTTCTCTTCATCCTCTCTAATGTTTAAGAAATCAGTCCTTTTCATTTTCATTTTTAACAATTCATTAGCGCTCAGACTATTAACAAAATAAACCAAACTCTTTTCGACGGCTAATAATTCTTTAAGCTCTTTATTTCTACTTGAATCATAGAGTTTTATCTCAATGGTATTTCTTTTTAAGTTTAACTTTTTAAGACAATTCAAATAATCCAACACGGTGCGTTCGAAAATCTTTAACACAAAGCCTTTATCATCATTTGTTTGCCAATTTTTAATTTTCCCGTTTAAAAACTTATCGATGACCATGTTATTTAAAGAACTTACCGTAATGATGTGGTCAGGCGTAGAAATAATGCCTATTGGATGTGTGATGTAAAATGCCTGGTTTTCTGTACCACCTTCATTTCTAATAGGTGTGTTTACGAGGATAAGTTTGACATCATCTTCTCGTTCATAACGCGAACGCTCATCTATGTCTAAGGAATCTGTTAAAAAGTCTAAAGGAATGCTATAGGTTCCAGCAAAGGATTCCAACTCACTCTCTTTGAAAGGTGGGGTCACATTAATCCAACAGCCCGTCTCTGGACCATCTAATTGGGTTAATTCTTTTCCTTCTTTTTTGTAATAGGTAATCATTCCTAAAGATGAATTAAAAACCAAAAGTAAGTAATTACTTCTTGTTATGTTTTATTAAGCTTAAGCCAATTTTTTTTGTTGCAAATCTTTTAGATATGGTTCGTAAAGAGCCAGCTCATTCGTTTTACTCCATTTAGGCTCAATTTGATGCTTAATTCTATAATAATCCGTAATTACATCTCCTTGTTGTTCGTAATTAAAAGCCAATAGTCCATTCTCTATATTTGCGGCTAATTTTTCTTCACCTCCGTAATCATAAGCCTCGATCGTTCTTTGGGCCCAAAGTGCACGAGGTATATAAACAGATCCAAAGTGTTGATACTGCCAAACGTGAATTAATTCATGAATCAATAATTCAATAGTCAATTCGCTGTAAACATTGATGGTATTGACACCCACATAAGCTGCTGCTAAATTTTTATTGCCAATTAACAAAGCTTCATCCACTCTAACAAGGCTTAAATCAATACTAGAACCATAAATTGACAAGGCAATTCTTTTTTCATCTTCTGTTAAAGATCTTGTCTTAAATTTGATGAAGCTGCTAAAGATTTCATAAAGCTCGGGAATACCTAATAGATCCATTAGATAGAACGACAATTCAGTGAAATAATGAAATGGATTTTTGATTAAAACACTTGCATTTTTATCCTGAGAATAATTTTTCGAAATGTTTTTGAAGTGAAAAGCAAATCTTTTCAATCTGCTCGGATAGGATAAAACGAAACATTTCAATACCAGCACTGAAGTACCTATATTTTTTGAAAACAACTCAATACTTGTCATTTAAATCTGATTGCCTTTAATGGGCTTATACGTGTGACCAAGTAAGAAGGTATGATTAGGAAGATTAAGGTGATGCAGAGTGTCCCTACATTTAGGAGTAAAATTGTCCATAAGTCAATGTCTATTGGAGCTACTGATAAATAATAGTCTTCTTCTTTGAGTTTTATGATGGAAAATTTCTTTTGAATGGTACATATTAGTAAGCCGAATAAATTACCCCAGAACAAGCCTAAGATTACAATGTAAGCCGCATAATAAATAAAGATCTTTCTGATCCCCCAATTGCTTTGACCTAAAGCTTTTAAAGTCCCAATCATATTGGTGCGTTCTAGAATCAATATCATCAAAGCGGTAATCATATTTATAATGGAAACGATAAGCATTAAGGCAATGATGACTACTTCATTTATGTTCTGTAATTCAAGCCATTCAAATATCCCTGGAAATTTATACCTAATGGTTTCTGCATATAATTTTGTGGGGAGAACTTCCTCATTTATATACGAATGATAGACATCCAAATCATCCAAGTTTTCAATAAAAACTTCAAAACCCGAGACTTCTTTAGTGGTCCACCCTTGAAGTTTTTGAATTTGTCTAATATCTACTAAGGCAAATCTTTTATCGTACTCTTCTAAACCGGTTTTATAGATCCCACTAATTTTAAACCGTCTTTTTAGCTGTTGGTTATCTTTTACGAAATGTATGATAAACTGATCATTGAGTTTTAATTCTAATCTATTCGCTGTGGTTCTTGATATTAGAATGTCTTTTGACATGGTTGTATCTGGAAAATTAATCTTTTCGCCTTCTTGGATGTACTGATTTAGGAACTTCCAATTGAAGTCATCCCAGATTCCTTTTAATATGATTCCTTCAATGTGTTTCTTTGTTTTTATGATGCCTTCTTTTAAAGCAAATACTTGTACATGATCAATCCCCCCTTTTGTTTCTTTATCGGTCGAGAGTTGATTTTTGGTAAAGTTATATTGCATGGCTTGGCCACTGTACCTGACTTCTTGAATGGAGTCAAGGTTTGGATAAAAGTCTTGATCCATTTCAATTGGAATAGACTCAAAGGTATTGTTGACATTAATGTCATTAATGTGAATGTGTCCCCAAAAGCCAAAAATCTTTGTAGAAATGTCTTTTTTAAATCCATGAATCAAAGCAGTAGCACATATCATAACGGTCATACTCAAGGCTATCGCTACGATTGCGATTCTTATGATAATCCTAGAAAAGCTTTTGCTTCCAGAAGAAGCTACCTTTTTTGCTAAGAAAAATTCAAGATTCAAAATAAACCATGTTTAGTGAGTGCTGACTATAATGCAATAATTATTGAATAAGACGCAAAATGCAAAAAATCTGCCTTAAGAATTCGTAAATTTGCGATTCTTTGAAAATTTTGAATTAAGCTGTCTAAAATATGGAATTTATTGATCAATTGAAATGGCGAGGTATTCTCAATAATACAACGCCAGGAGTCGAAGATTATTTGAAGGAATCTGGTAAGAGAGCTTACATTGGCTTTGACCCTACAGCTCCATCCTTGACCATAGGAAATTATGTTCAAATTATGTTGTTGAAATTTTTCCAAGATGCTGGACATCAACCTATCATCCTGATGGGAGGTGCTACTGGTAGAATTGGCGATCCTTCAGGAAAAGCAAAAGAAAGAGAACTGAAATCGCTAGAAGTTTTAGACACGAACCTTGAATTTCAAAAGAAGCAATTTTATAAATTTTTGGATTTTGAAGGTCCAAACAAAGCGATCTTTGTCAACAATCATGATTTCTATAAAGATTTAGATGTCATTTCTTTTTTAAGGACAGTTGGAAAGACCTTGACTGTGAATTATATGATGAGTAAAGAGTCTGTGAAAAAAAGAATTGAAACAGGTATTTCTTTTACAGAGTTTAGCTATCAATTGCTTCAAGCTTTTGATTTTGAATGTTTATATAAAGACATGGATTGTCGATTGCAAATGGGTGGTTCTGATCAGTGGGGTAACATTACTTCTGGAACAGAATTCATAAGGAAAAATATTGACGGTAAAGCATATGCTGTAACTGTTGATCTATTGACTAAAGCTGATGGAACAAAGTTTGGTAAATCAGAAGGTGGAAACATTTGGTTAGACCCAAATTTAACGAGCCCTTATAAGTTTTATCAATTTTGGATAAATGCTAAAGATGCAGATGTACCGAAATACTTCAGGTATTTTTCTCTGAAATCTAAAGAAGAAATTTTAAAAATCGAAAAAGAGTATGCAGAAGACATCAATGCTCAAAAAAGAATGATTGCGGAAGAAATCACATGTCGCGTTCACTCTAAAGAAGATTACGAAGCTGTACTAAAAGTTTCTGAAATTTTATTTAATAAAAAAGCGAACAAAGAAACGCTTTTGAGTTTAGATGAACAATCTCTAAGTGTAGTTTCCGAAGAAATCCCAAGTTTTGAAATCCAAAAATCGATCCTTCAGAATGAAGTAAACATCATCGATTTATTGGCGGAGCATACAGAGATTTTAAGTTCAAAAGGAGATGCACGAAGAGCTATTAAAGGAAACGCCATTAGTGTAAACAAAGATAAGATCTCTTCGCATGAGATAAGCATTGATCAAGAAGCATTATTACACGGCAAATACATTATGATCGAAAATGGAAAGAAAAATAAATTCATGATCATAGCTGCAAGCTAAAAGAATATGCAAATGACAGACATCACTTCTTTATTATCCCATTATAGAAAAGGGACACTAAGACGAGCAAGAAAAATGTTTGGTCTTCCATTCAATAGTCCTTTCATGCGGTATAAAGAAATTGCTGTAATGGAAGAAGTTATTCAAAAATTAAAACCTTCGAAAGTATTAGAATTTGGTTGTGGTTTGAGTACACTCTATTTCCCAACAAAATTAAAACTCAATGCAGAGTGGCATGCAATTGAGCATAATGAAAAGTGGTTTAAAGATGTTCAAAGGCAAATAAGCAATCCTAACTTGGTGAAGTTGTATCATATTCCAGTAGATAGCGAAGAAGTTGGCATTGAAGACGAACATAAATTCAAATCCTATGTCGATTTTCCATCTTCATTAGGAAAATTTGACCTTATTCTTGTAGATGGTGTAGCAAGAAAAGAATGTATCACGAAAGCTAAACAACTTTTAAATAAAAATGGTCTTTTGATAGTTCATGATTCAAATAGGTCAGCCTATCATTCCTTGCTAAAAACGTTTAAGCACTGGATGATCATGGAAGACTTTAGGAAAACTTCTGGAGGATTTGGTTTTGCTACAAAAGATAAAGACATAAAAGAATACATCGCTCTAGAAAACCATCGTGGCGTTTGGAAAATAGATAACGCTATCCAAAACTTTTCAAAGTTTAAATTTCTCCTAGGCAAAAAAACTAGGCCATACAAAGAAAGTTTTGGAACAAAAAGCTTAGATAATACTCATGATAAAACAAGCACCCGTTCCTCCTCAATGGAAGAAACAAGTGCTCTTGATTAAACCATTCACCTTAACATAAAAACTCTAATTCTTCTTTTGAACAAAAAGCCTAGTGTTACTAAAAGAATAAAAGGCCAAATACCAGCTGCAAATAGTAGTCCTCCTTTTACAAATACCCATCCGCCTTTTATTTGACTTAGCATCTCGTTGAAAAAACTTGCTTTAACTAATTCCGTTTTTGCTAACTCTTTCTTTTGTACTAAAGCAACCTTAATCGTACTATAAGCAATTTGCTTTTCTAAATAATTAAACCTTGATTGTACAGATTCTATTTCTTCTTGTATAATTTTAATTTGATTTTCAGCATGATAAACTTCTTCAAAAGTTTTTGCTTTATTCCTCAATAAATCTACAAGTTGATCTCGGACTTGCTTTTTTACCCTAAGTCTACTTTCCATATCTCTGTAAGAATTAGTTACATCATCTATGTCAACTTTTAAACTTACCACACGCTCACCTTCTTTCTTGAGCTCATTCAATAAGGAATTAAATTGAGCACTAGGAACTTTTAGTTCTAAACTACTCGTACTATGGTATGTAGATTGATTTAAGTCCAAACTTGAAACTACTCCCCCATTAATGATGGCTAGTTGGTTAATCTCTTCAATGCTTTGTTCAATATCCAAAACATTAAGACGTAGATTGGCTTTACGGACTAATTTTGCGTCAAGACCAATAATTGAAGGCATTGTTTTATTTACGACAGATTCGTTTCCATTCCTAGCAGATTCAATATTAGAAGTATTAATTGAAGTATTGCTTACTTCAGCCATAGGTATACTTGCTTTATTGCTTTCATAATTCATTTCGCTTTGGCAAGAGCAAAAACTTAAAAAGCTAATTAAAATTAAAAAGTTGTATTTCATCATTTTTTTTAGAAGTATAACTTTATAATGCCCAAAAATCATTTAAACCTAATGTAAATGATTGTTATCTGTTTGTTAAGGCAGGACATTTAAGTCCATAAATAAATCTGCATCGAATTCAATATTCATAGCTAAAAACCTATTTTTAAGCAAATCTTTAATATGGATATTTCACATATAATAAATCAACTCGGTGAAGAAAGAGAAAATTATTTCAATGCCGTTTCCCCTCCTATCATTCAAAGCAGCAATTTTGCTTTTAAAAATTTTAGGGCCTTCAAGTCAGCGATGGCTAATGAATTAGGAAATCACATTTATACTAGAGGGAATAATCCTACTGTAGCTATTTTAAGGAAGAAGTTAGCTGCCTTAGAAAAGGCTGAAGATGCTTTGGTTTTTTCATCGGGTGCAGCTGCAATCGCAAATGCAGTCATTTCACAAGTTCAAGCAGGCGATCACATTGTGTGTGTTCAAAATCCATATTCTTGGACACATACCTTGCTAAGCAAGTTTTTGAGCAGGTTTGGTGTTGAACATGATTTCGTTGATGGTAGAAACTTAGATGCTATTCAAAGTGCTATAAAATCAAACACCAAGGTTTTGTACTTGGAGAGTCCCAACAGTTTGACCTTTGAATTACAAGATTTAAAAGCTTGTGCAGCAATCGCAAAAAAGCATAAGTTAATCAGTATTATAGACAATAGTTATTGCTCACCATATTATCAAAATCCTATTAGTTTAGGCATAGACATAGTGGTTCATTCAGGGACAAAATTTATTAATGGTCATAGTGATGTAGTCAATGGTATCGTATGTAGTTCGAAAGTAATTATAAATAAGATTTTTCATCATGAGTTCATGACATTGGGAGCCATCATTTCACCTAATGATGCTTTTTTGGTGATGAGGGGTTTAAGGACTATGCCATTAAGAATGGAAAGGAGTTTTACTACTGCTTTGAAAGTTATTGCATTTTTAAAAGAACATCCTAAGGTGGAGAAGATTATGTTTCCCTTAGATCCAAGTTTTGATCAATATGAATTAGCAAAAAAACAGATGAAAGGTTGTGCTGGTTTTTTCACCTTTTCATTGAAAGCAGATTCAATGGAAAAGGTAGAATTATTTTTCTCAAAACTAAAGCGGTTTTTGTTAGCAGTATCTTGGGGAGGACATGAGTCTTTGATACTTCCTATTGCTGCGCTTTATGGTATTGAAGGAAGGCCTGATCCCGTAATCCCATGGAATTTGGTAAGGATGTATATTGGTTTAGAAGAAGCTGATGTATTGATAAAGGATTTGGAAACTGCTTTAGCAGTACTTTGATTTAAAATGAATTGAACCCTAACAAATTGGGAAAATCTAATTTTGTATTAGAAGAAGGATTGCAGGCTGAGAAAATTAGATAAAGTATTGGAAGAAGGATGTGTTTAGTTTTCAAGACAAACTTTGTTAAATACAGAATTAATTCATTAAAAATGAATTAAATAAAGTCAGAAAAACAAAACAGTCCATTTTAAGCAAAGCTTAAAATGGACTGTTTTGTTTTTGTTCTCTTAAAAAAAGATTAGCCTATTTTCCTGCAACGCCCGAATCAATTTTGCTGAGCTCAGCAGTAAAAACAGCT
>CALDYJ010000048.1 GCA_937941095.1 uncultured Saprospiraceae bacterium
AGTGATCATACCAAACGATCAAGCTAATAACAAAAGAAAATCAGCCCCTAAAGCTAAGACTAGCACTAAAAAGAAGCCGAGTAAAATGGCTACTGTCGCTAAAAGAAAATCAAAGGCTAAATTAGATTTCACTTGTATTGAAGGCATAGGACCAAAGATCAACCAACTATTAGAAAAAGCTGGATACAAAACCTTTGAAGATCTATCGACTGCAAAAATTAAGGACTTGAAGACTGTTTTACAAAATGCTGGCTCAAGGTACCAAATGCACGATCCTAAAACATGGTCAAAGCAAGCGAAGATGGCTGCAAAAGGAGAGTGGACTAAGCTTCAAGATTATAAAGCAAACATTAAATAGTCAAATTTCAATATAGTTATGAAAGGCTTTCTCTTCATTGAGGAAGCCTTTTTCTTTTATTGGCTTTTGGCTTTTGGCTTTTGGCTTTTGGCTTTTGGCTTTTGGCTTTTGGCAAAAAACCATGAATTCAAATGGTTAACTTGGTTCTTTTTTAGTTTAAAATCTACTGTGAAAAAATTAATCGCTGAAATTCGAAATTGTACCGTTTGCGCGGAGCACTTAGATCTAGGGCCAAGACCAGTTTTATCCGCTCACAAATCAAGTAAAATTGCTATCATTGGTCAAGCTCCAGGAACCATCGTACACCGCACAGGTATTCCCTGGGATGATAAAAGTGGAGAACGTTTAAGAGATTGGATGGGAGTCGATGAAAAGACATTTTATGATGAAAAACAATTTGCCATTATCCCCATGGGATTCTGTTATCCTGGAAAAGGTAAAAGTGGAGACCTTCCTCCACGAAAAGAATGTGCTCCTCTTTGGCATGATAGCCTTTTTAAGCAGATGAAAGAACTTCAATTGATCTTATTGATAGGCACATATGCGCAGAGCTATTACCTTCAAAAAAAGAAGAAAAAAACATTGACTGAAACAGTAAGAAATTTTAAAACTTACTTACCTAAACATTTTGTACTTCCACATCCATCACCCAGAAATAATATCTGGATGGCAAAAAATGAATGGTTTCAAATAGAAGTGCTGCCTACTTTAAAAAAACAAATTAAAAAAGTGCTTTAGTAAGACAGTCTAAACTCTACCCTTCTGTTCTTTTTTCTTCCAGCGCTATATTTATTATCAGCAATCGGTTGTTTCTCACCATAGCCGTAAGTACTGATTCGGCTTGAAGGAATCCCTTTATTCACTAAGTACACTTTACAAGATTTTGCTCTAGTTTCTGAAAGTTCCTGATTTTCTGATGAGCTCCCAACACTATCCGTATGTCCAGAAATGGTCAAATTATACTGGGGATACTTTTTCATGATCTGGGCAATTTCATCCATAACCCTGTAAGACTTTGATCTCAAAGCAGCCTTTGCCGTTTCAAATTCCACAGTCCTCATTGCATTTGCTAAAGTTGCTTCTTCTGCTTTTGTTAAAATTACTCCTGAAGAACTAGTGGAAGAACTGCTTGTATTGTTTCCTGTATTGCTGCTTGTATTGTTTCCTGGACAGCCATTATTAGCTGCTGTTCCTGCTATTGTAGGACATTTATCAGATACATCTGAAATTCCATCTCCATCAGTATCTGGACAACCACTAAATCTAGCTAGTCCAGCTTTGTCTGGACAGCTGTCTAGATTATCTGCTACACCATCTCCATCGGTATCGGGACAACCGTTAAATCTAACTAAACCAGGTGAACCAGGACATTTATCTTCATTATCTGCAATGCCATCTCCGTCTTGGTCTGCAATTGGGCAACCCATATTAGAAGCAGGACCTGCCATATTGGGGCAATTATCGTTATTGTCGGTTAAGCCATCTCCGTCAGTATCGTTTAGAGTACTTAAATCTTTTGGGCAACCTCCATTCCCTATCGGCCCAGAAACTTTTGGACAATTATCTTTTTTATCAATGATTCCATCATTATCCGTATCTGGACAACCATCAAAAATTGCCAAACCAGGTTCATTTGGACATTCATCATCAACATCTGCCACACCATCTGCATCAGCATCTGCCTTCACTCCATCTTTTAGATTTGAACCTTCACCTAATTCTTCTTCGATGAATACACTTTTGGGATCTTGATTTGATTTATTGTAACCAAAATTACCAATCAGACCTGCTTCAAGACTGTGGTGATTTAACTTTCCATCATAGCTTAAGTTTACCGATCCCTTCCCTTGCAAAAACATTTGAGGTCCAATTTTGATGTTTAAACCTGCGCCAATTGGAGCATATAGGTAACCTTTTCTATCATCACTTAATTCTAAGTTTAGACCAGTCCAAGCAAATGGCATAATTGGAAAATTTTGCCTTTGAGTAGGTACTCCAAATTGAAAATTTGCTCCAAGGCCATACATTAAATCTACATCATTAGCTCCTCTGCTTAAGTAGTCTACAGCTCCGATCCTGAATGGAACAGCTAATGTTGTAAAACGATTTTTTAAAGGCTTTAAGAAGGCCATTTCGAATCCTCTGCTATAACAGTCCCAATCTTCATCACATTGATCAGAAGCTAGAAAATCTTTTACTCCTAGTTCGTGATTTACCCATAAGGCACTAAATGACAGGCCAAAACCCCTGTTATGGACAGTTTCTTCTTCTTGGGCGAAGATGTCAACATTAAAGCTAAATAGGAGAACGGTTAATAAAAATAGACTTTTGATCAGCTCCATGATTTATAGATTTTAACAAACATATAAAATCTATTTGTGATGGGATAATTTCAAGCAAAATAGTTTACTCAACAAGCCCTCTGCCTTCTTTCAGAATTTTTCCTTCTTGCTCTAATTTCTTTAACAATCGATCTAGGATCCCATTGATAAAATCTTTGCTCTTATCGGTAGAATAGATTTTTGATATTTCTACAAATTCATTCAAGGTAACCTTTGTAGGTATGGTTGGGAAGATGAGTAATTCTGCAATGGCCATTTTCAATAAAATCATATCGATGATGGCTACTCTTTCAGCGTCCCAATTTTTTAAATTAGGCTCTATGATTTCAAGCAGTTCTTCATTGTCGTCTATGACCTTTCTAATGAGTTTTTCTCCAAAATCTTTGGTGGTATCTTCCCCTGGTAAATAGTCGAATAAAAAGTGTGCTTTAGCAGGAAGAGCCTTTAAAGTTTTTTTGATGGCACCAACTATTAGAGATTTGTCATCTATCCAGTTATTAAATTCATCATCTATCATGGCGACAAACAATTCATTCTTTGTACAAAACTTGTATAAATTTAAAAGGATCTTCTTGTGATCTTCTTGTTCACAAGATTCTTTATCTAGGTATTTTTTGAAGTCTTTCTCTTTGAGGAATTCATTATAGATACTTCTAATGTTTTCTTTTTCAATCTTCTCATTGATCTTATTCTCATTCAACTGTTCATTATAGAACTTATGGGTAACTAAGGAATCAATTAGCTTGTTAGTACCTAATTTAGGTGAGAAATTTTTGTCTGCTTCTGTAGGGAGAAGTTTGGACTCTCTATTGGCAAGATCTATTTGAGAAAATTTAGCTACTTGCGTAAAAGCTGATAAATTGAAGAGATAAAGCTCATAAGATAAGGCAATACTCTCATTATAAGCACTGAGCACCTGCTCATCTGTCTGCGCCTTATCTCTACTCTTTGCGTAAAGCACTTGCATAATCTTGATGCGGATGTTTCTACGGCTTAGCATTTAATTTCAAAGTTCATTTTTCTTTTCAGAATACCTCACAAAGAAAACAGAATTTTATTTAAATAGCTATCAATAAGATTACAAATATTTAAAATCTTAGAAATAAAAAATTTGGCCTATGATACTCAATGGCTTACTTAATAAAATTAGTCTTGATTTCATCAAAAGAAGGCAATTTATCTTTATGCCATTTTTGAACAATCGTCCCATCTTTCATCAATAAAATCCCTGGATTAGAACGCACAATGGTTTTCAATAATATGTCATCTGCTGTATAAACATCTCCATCAAAGCCTGTTGCATTTTTAAAAGAATCTAATTTATCTTTTGAAGCATAGGCAGTAATGATAAAAGCTTTAATGTTTTCTTGTTTTGCTTGCTGAACCACTGCTTGAATGATCGTTTTATAATCAGCTATAAGGTCATTATCCCAAAGGTATGTTTCTTTGTTTTTAGTTTTAGGTTCAACGCTGACCATCCTTTTTTTAAGCGCTATAGAATCTTTGCTTATTTTGATGGTATCGTTGACAAAAGTGGTGTCATTATATGAAATGGTTTCTGATCCTAAGTCATGTTTTAATTTATAAGAAACAAGCATTAGCGAATATTCTTTAGTCGAAAGAATATCATCTGTTACATCATTACCTTCTACATCACTGCATTCAAAATCAGAAATTTTAGTCGTTTTGACAGCTGGCTCTCCTCTTTCTTGTTTGATGTCCCAAGCGTCCTTCGGATAATCTTTGTATTTATTAATGTACTCATCCATAGCGAGTTTTACTGTTTCGCCATTGGTTTTATTGGTCACGACATAACTAACAGGAGCATTTTCTGCTGCTTCCGTTTCTAAAGCTTTTTGTTTGGCAATGTTTACACCATTTTTGAAAGGTCTAAAATCATTTGCGGGAATATCCCACATGTAATTGCTCAAATTATAAATCAAGAAAGCCACCGTTGAAATCCCGATAATCACAGTTCTTGATTTTGGTTTAAACAATTGATGCATTTTCTTGAACCCAAAGAGCAAGAGTAAAGCTGGTAAAAATAAAACTAAGTCTTTTCTAAATGAGGTCAGTGGGGTTAAGACAAGGTAATCGCCAAAACATCCACAATCCGTTACTTTTTGATTTGATTCGTCGAAAGGCACCCATTTCGAAAATTTAAAAAAGTGCATTGCTGTTGTATCCTTTGGGACCCAACCCTCTTTTATCAATTTTGATGCTTCAGATTCAAGAACTTCCTTTTCAACACCAGAATTTACGATACTGACATAATCATCTCCTGGCACGTAACCAGTTAAATGAGTGAATCCTGTGAGGAAGGTAAAGAACACCACTAACAAGAAAAAACTCAATGAACTAAGAAAACGGCTAAAACCAATAATTAAAGCGACACCTATCGCCAATTCCAAGACGATCATGAAAACTGAAAAAGGTGTAGAAATGCTAGCAAACCAAGGAAAGATGTTAGAAATCCCTTCCATTCCTGCTCTAGCAAAAGTATCTTGAAATTCTGCAAAGTATTGATCCATTTTATAAGCAAGCCCAAGAGGGTCCACTGCTTTCACCAATCCAGAAAATAAGAAAAAGGTCCCACAAAAATTTTGGATATAAGAGATCAACCAATTCTCTCTTTTCTTAAATACTAAATCAACTATCAAGGTTAAAATCAAACCAATTACCGCGCAGATTATAAATACTTTAGTTAATGTCATTTCTTATTTTTTAATCAAACTTTCTTTTTACCTATTGGCTTAAGCCAATGCTTGATTCTTACTTTCTTCAATCTTTATCAATGCAAACATTGCGTAATTGATGATGTCTCTATAAGAACCTTCTGGCCCTTCCGAAATGATGACTTTGCCATCATTGTCTTCAATCTGTTTTAATCTTAAAATTTTCATCAATATCAAGTCAGTCAGTGAACTTCTTCGCATATCTCTCCATGCTTCTCCGTAATCGTGGTTTTTCGCTAACATGAGCTCCTTAGTACTTTGGATCTCTTCTTTGTATAGCCTTTCGGCAAATGTTGGATCGAGTTCCATAGGAGCTTCTGCATCCAATTTAATTTGCATCAATGCCATTGCGCTATAATTAATTAAGCCAATGTACTCACTCTCAACACCCTCCTCTATCATTTGTTCTTTCTTTTCTTCAATACTTCTTATTCTACTTGCTTTGATAAAGAGCTGATCAGTGAGTGAAGAGGTCCTCAAAATCCTCCAAGCGGTGCCATAATCCTTGGTTTTCTTAGTAAATACCTCCAAACATTTATTGGCGGCAACGTCATATTGTGTATTTGTCTTGCTCAACTTTTTTTTGCTAAGATAATGCTTGCAAATTAAATGATATCTAAGTCCATATTCTTAATTTGCATCGAATTTATGATAATGACCTGTTAATGCCATTTTTCTTGAATATTACTCACTTAACTTAACTATGAAAACGATTTAACTGTATGGAATATCTCTTCAAAAGTGAACGCTTAGGCTTTAAAAATTGGGATGAAGAAAGCATAGAAAAAATGATCGCTGTAAGTGCCGATCCAGAAGTGATGCGTTTTTTTCCTTCTCCAGCTTCTCCAGAAAAAACGAGAACATTCGGCCATAAAATGAAGAAGCAGTGCGATGAGATTGGCTATTGCTATTTTGCAACTGAAATTTTAGAAACGCGAGAATTTATAGGGTTCATAGGATTAAGTTATCAAGATTATGATACCGAATTCACCCCTTGCACAGACATAGGCTGGCGATTGAAAAAATCTGCTTGGAACAAAGGCTATGCTACTGAAGGAGCTAAGGCTTGTTTGAATTATGGTTTTAATAAGCTAGGCCTCAAAGAAATCTATTCTGTTGCTTCTGACATTAACATTCCTAGCATAAATGTGATGAAAAAGATTGGGATGGAATATAAATATAATTTTGATCACCCTTTGCTTTTGGAGTACCCTAAGATTAAAGTTTGTGTTTTGTATAAAATATCTGCCTCCGAGAGGTGAAGGTAAACATTAAAATATGATTAGTTCTGATAAAAAATTCAGTGTGCTCTGCAAAGAAAAAGGGATCGATAATTTTAGCGACTTATTGACTTTCGTTCATAAACTGCCATATGGTAGAAATGCAGAAAGATCAGATTTATCTTTGGTTTTGCAAGAAGAAAAAGGTACTTGCAGCAGCAAGCATGCCTTCTTAAAAAAAGTTGCCGAAGAAAATGAATTTACTCATGTAAAACTTGTGCTAGGATTTTATAAAATGAACAATCAAAATACCCCAGGAATTGGGAACGGAATAAATAAAGCTGGTTTAACTTACATTCCTGAAGCTCATTGTTACCTTTCAATAAATGGTCAGCGCTTAGATCTTACAAAAGAAGGTGCAGACATACGTAAAATCGAAAATGATATTTTAGAAGAGCAGTTTATTCATGCAGAAGATGTCATTGTTAAAAAAGTAACTTTGCATAAAGCATTTTTGAAAAACTGGATTCAAGATCAAGACCTAAACTTTTCATTTGAACAAATTTGGGAGCTTAGAGAACAATGCATTCTAAACTTGACCAATTAAATAGTATCATGGATAAAAAATTTATGGAAAGGGCGATTGAACTTTCACGAAAAGGAATGAATGAAGACGCAGGCGGACCTTTTGGTGCTGTCATCGTAAGGGATGGAAAAATCATTAGTGAAGGTTGGAACATGGTGACTTCAGAAAATGATCCGACTGCACATGCCGAAGTAACTGCAATACGCAAAGCCACTAAAAAAATAAAAGATTTTAGTTTGGCAGGGTGTGAGATCTATACTTCTTGCGAGCCTTGTCCTATGTGCCTTGCTGCTATCTACTGGGCTAGGATTGATAAAATTTATTATGCAAATTCTAAACGTGATGCCGCGAAGATAGATTTTGATGACGCCTTCTTTTATAAGGAATTGGATAAACCTAAAAACAAACGGACTATTCCGATAAAACAAATGATGAGGAAAGAAGCGCTGGAGGTGTTTGGAGAATGGAAGAAGAAAGGAGATCGGGTTGAGTATTGAATTTATATTGCTTTTGCCTGTTTTTGAAACACAAAGTCACAAAGTTTTTTTTATTGCTCTTTTTTGGAGCACAAAGTTTTTATTTATATTGCAAAAAATATATTGATATGAAACAGAACAAGACTTATCTTGATGACTTAACCTATGTCATAAACTCTGCAGCAATTGAAGTTCATAAACATCTTGGACCAGGTTATTAGAGAGTGTTTACCATAGATGTTTGAAATATGAACTTTTAGACCGTGGAATAAATTTTTCTTAAGAATTAATTGTCCCAATTCATTATAAGGATATCGATTTAGATTGCTAATCTAAGATGTGATTTACTTGTTGAAAATTGTGTTGCCGTCGAGTTGAAAGCAATGGATGCTTTATTGCCTATTCATGAGGCGCAAATCATTACCTACATGAAATTGCTTCAAGTCCCAAAAGGAATTTTATTTAATTTCAATGTCAAAAATGTATTTTATCAAGGTCAAAAAACTTTTGTAAATGAAATCTTTCGAAAATTAAAGGCTTAAACTTTATACCTTCGAAATGTCGATCAAATTAAACTATGTGATCTTTGTGACTTTGTGGTGCATAAAAAATTAAAACCTTGTCAGACAACTATAAAACAATAGCCTCCCCTACGATCGGTGAATTCAAAGACCGAGGGTCAAAATTTATCGCCTATGCTTTCCCTTGCGAAGACATACCAGATATCGAGAAAGCCCTACTTAGTGTTAAAAAAGAACATCCAAAAGCAAGACACTTTTGCTATGCTTATCGTCTAGGCTTCGACAAAAACAATTTTAGAGCCAATGATGATGGCGAACCCTCTGGCACAGCAGGTAGACCCATTCTTGGTCAAATAGATTCCTTCGAACTCACAAATCTATTTATTGTCGTGATCAGGTATTTTGGTGGGACGCTCTTAGGTACTTCAGGATTAATCAATGCCTACAAAACGTCTGCAATGCTAGCTTTAGATAATGCGGAAATAAATCTAAAACTTAGAGAAAATTACTTTAAAATAAATTTTGACTACTCTTTGATGAGTGATGTTATGAATGCTGCCAAAAAACTAAAGCTAAACATTAAGGAACAAAGCTTTGAAGAAAAAGCATTTCTTATCGTTGGCATAGCTCGAAGTGAAGCCGAAGCAGAGTTGCTCAAATTCAAAGCTCTGATCCTTAAGGTATCTTTAGAACAAGTAAATGAAAAAACTGAAATTGGCGGATTAAAAATTAGTCCAGTACATACCTAATGGCCACTGCACCGTACCCACCTCCAAAACCAGACCCAAATCCATTGATGAAAAAGGTAGGTACCCAGTCCACAGAAAGATTAATTGGCACTTGATCAATGGTATAGCTCAAGCCTAAATATCCTTGAAGTCCAAAGGAAACATTTCCATCACCTTCTAAAGGTGTGAAATTATTTCTCCAAGACCAGAAAAAAGCACCAAGTCCTCCCCCATAATACCATTGAAGATTCTCTACAGAAGCAATGTCGTTATGAATCTGAAGTGCCCCACTGACGGTTAGGAATCTTGCCGAAGAGCTGTAGTTTCGAAAACCACCATAGGCTTCTAAGGCCATATCGTCTTTAATAAATTTTTTGTAACTCACAGATAAAGGAGCTCCCAAACGAAGACCTATCGCAGATTCGAAGTCTTGAGCACTTGTATTCATAGAGAAACAGAATGCGAAAATTGAAATTAAAAAAATGTTTTTCATATTATGATTGTTTTATGCGAAACAAATATACTTTCTTTCTATAATTGCATACTGTTAAAAAATAATAAACTAAGCTTAAGGGAAATTTAAAATTCAGTTTGTGACATTGAAAGCATTAGAAGAAAAGTATAGGGAAAGAATTGACCTCCTAGAAAAACAAAGGGCAAAGCTTGCAAAAAAAGACACTAGCTTGTCGATACTTCGACTAGTTTTATTTGTAATAATGCTAATCTGCGCCATTTTTTTATTTCAATGGAAGGTACTTGTTGGAATACTTTTTCTCTATTTATCTATTTCTGCTTTTTATTTTATCGTGAAAAATCATGATTCTTTAAGAAGAGAAAAAGATGTATTGGATTCTTTGATCCATCTCAATAAGGCTGAAATCTTAGGCTTAAATAATGACTACACTTCTTTTAAAGATGGAGCAGTATACACCAATGATAAGCATCCTTTTTCCATGGACTTAGACCTATTTGGTCCAAAAAGTCTGTTTCAGAAAGTAAACCGATGTGCAAGTATTTTTGGCGAGAATGAATTAGCGGCCAGTTTTTTACAACAAGATAAAATTGAAACCATTGATGCTTACCAAAACGCTCATCAAGAATTAGATCCGGAAATTGAGTGGAGGCAAAGATTTTTTGCCATCGGAATGAAAAGCAATAAAAACCAAAAACAAATTGATAATATTTTAAATTGGGCCAGTTCAACAAAAAGCTTTCACTTATCAACACTTTGGATGATCCTGATTCCACTATTGACAATAGCATCCTTTATTTATTTGTGTTCCTCTGGCAATTTCAACATTAGCTGGATCGCTTTTATTCCAACGGCTTTTTTAACTTTTAAAAATGCAAAACGCATAAGTGAAATACAAATGGATCTTACTAAGCACATTGATCTACTTAAAACATACTCATCCTTAATCCAACATATAGAAAATAAATCTTTTGAATCTAAAAAATTGTTGGACTTGCAGCAAGTTTTTCTTAGTGATGAACATAAAGCTTCAAAGCACATCAAAAAATTATCTTTCTATTTGCATCAATTGGATCAACGCCTGAACATCCTCACAGCAATTTTTAACCTGATTTTTTTATGGGATCACATTTGGGTAAATAAAGTACATCATTGGAAATTAGCTAATTCCCATAAAATTGAAATTTGGTTTAAGACCATGGGGAAATTTGAAGCCATTAACTCTTATGCTAGTTTAAGTTATAATCACCCGACTTGGAACTACCCTAGCATCAATAAAGAAAATAAATTCATCGCCATCAGTATTGGTCATCCTCTCTTGCACACAAAAGCAATGATTAGCAATCATTTTCAAACAGAAACAAAGAAGCACATTAAAATCATTACGGGTTCTAACATGGGCGGTAAAAGTACTTTTCTAAGGACAATTGGAATCAACACAGTCCTTTGTTATGCCGGTGCTAAAGTTTGTGCTGAAAAACTAAATATCCCTAGCTTAAAGATCTTTACCAGTATGCGGACTAAAGATGACCTTTCAGACAATACTTCTTCTTTTTATGCGGAACTGAAAAGGTTGAAAATGGTTTTGGATGCCGTCAAAGTCGAGGACAATGTTTTCTTTCTTCTGGATGAAATACTTAAAGGAACAAACACGAAAGATCGACATAAAGGCGCAAAGGCTCTCATCCTCCAATTGCTCAAAAACAAAGGGGCAGGATTAATTTCTACCCATGATCTTGAACTTGGTAAACTAGAAGATGATCATGGGGATCAAATAGAAAACTTATGTTTTGAAGTTGAAACTAAAGGAGAAGAATTAATTTTTGACTACAAACTCAAAAAAGGTGTTTCTAAAAGTTTTAATGCAACTCAATTGATGAAGAATATTGGGATTGACCTTTAGTCTTTAGTCCTTAGTCTTTAGTCTTTAGGTGTTATATGTTATAGCCCCCATAAAACTGGACTAAATTTTAGACCTTTGATTAATGAATTAAAATTACACATATCTTGTGTTAATTAACAATATCTAGTTCGAGG
>CALDYJ010000049.1 GCA_937941095.1 uncultured Saprospiraceae bacterium
CAAACAATTTTTATCAGCATTTCTAATGCCAATGTAACCAGGAGGCGAGTATGAACTTGTACATTCTAACCAAAGGTCTTCACTAGGTACATATAAGATGACATGATTGCTGTATGGGTGTGTAAAGTCTTGATCAAGTTCCATAGTTCCAAGTCCATTATAAATACTTACTGCGTTTGCGGAAATACCTATTTCCTTAAGCATGGATTTTGTGAAATTTGTAAGTGCTTTACAATCTCCATACTTATTCTTTTCTACATACTGAGCATCAAATGTTTGCCATCCTCCAATGCCTAATTGCACACTAACGTATCTGGTCTGCTCTTGCAAGTAATTATACAAGGCTTCAATTTTTTCCTTATCACTACCTAAATCTTTTGTCAATGATTTTATTTCTGCGATCAATGATTCACTAATCACATCTCTACCTTCGTTTAGTCTGTACCTAAATTGACTGTAAGAATTCCAATCTTTATAACTTCCTTTATACTTACCTATTTCTATTTCTGATGGTGTTACAAATAAGAGTGGAAATATTTTATGGGTAGGAGGGTGATAAGATTCCTTTTGTATTGCTTTTAAATTATTTAAGCGCCAAGTATAGCTTATTTTTTTGTTGGTAGTTTCAATTTGTGCTTGAACTTCTGTGTTGTAAAATTTATGCTGAAGCTTGTTTTTAGCCGGAATGATGAGCCTGTATGTTGCACTTTGAATGGCAGTCGAAAAAGTTTGAACATTCCAATTTGGATAAGTATAGATATTATTCCAAACTTTTTCATATTCATAGACAACGGTGTAAGGATAACTTGAGTGTTTTAAAGAAAGGTGTTTCAAACGGCTGTCTTCATAAATAGAAAAATCAGACACAGCAGAATAATCTTGAATTTCATTTTGTTTTAAAGATCTGACCAACATACCATCTTTGTCATAAATGCTTGCTTTGATCTTTTTTAAATATTGTCCTCCAGAATAATGAATGATTAAATCTTCTTTGGCCTCATGAGCTTTTAAAAAGGTAATGGCAACTTTGACTTGTTCATAAGCTAGTTTATTGTCCTTTACCTCAAATTGTAATTCATGGGACCTTATTATTGTTTTTGAAGATTTTAATAGTTCCTGTGGGATATCAGAAATTTTATAATTTTGAAAAGCAAAACCATTTGAATAAATTCCGAAACTAAAAATAAGGACCAATAAAGCTTTCATCTAATTTATTTTAAAAACGATTTGCTCATTTTGTTTTTCAATGATTTTTTCAAACAGTTGTTTTAAACCCTTGTATTGACTAGGTATGAAAGTAGTTTGATTGATGTTCAAATCAGAATTTATAATCAACTGCTGTCCATTTTGTTTAGAAGTATAAGTGAAGCTTCCTCCATTATCGGGAAAGGAGTACTTGATGCTCTTAGGCAATTCTTCAACAGCAAAATTTTCTGGTAGATCCAAAACAAGTACAAATTGTTCTTTAAAAGGAAAAGGAATCTCGACAGGATAATTTCGTTCTTTTAATTTAAAGGGACTTTCGTCAAATGCCTTAATGAATATAGGAGACATGTAAGCTAAATTACCTGCTATAGAAAGTGTGTTTGAAATAGTACAATCAAAATTACTCTTCAAAGGTTTTTCAAAATCTTCGAGATTTTCAATATTAAAATCCTGAACTTCTATTTCACCGAAGGCTTCTACAGCATCCGTCTTAAATTGTTCTTTTCCTTTTTCTTTTATTACTGCTCTTGAATCAATGGCGGAAAAATTATCTTGAAAATAAGCATAGCTTCCAATAATGTTACCTTCCTCATCCATTTTTCCTTTTAGGAGATACTTTTCTTTGTCTTTTACACTTGGTATGCTAATCCATTTTCCTTCTGTATCGGTAATTATAAATCCATATTCATTCAAGGCTTTTAAAGGTAGAATTCCAGGCGGATTAAATTTACTCGTTCCGTCCAATAGAATTAATTCGTCATCAATTTTTGCACTAGAGATCAGATAGTTAAATTGATCTAGTATAGGATATTGCTGCAATGTTTTACCATGCGTCCTTGTGCTTATTAAAATGGGATTACTTTCAATTTCATGTGCTCTTAATAAAGCTGTAAGTAGTAAATTAATTTGACTGACAGTACCTTTTCCTTTTTGAAACGGATCATCCAATTTTACTTGTGAGTAAAGAGCTGTGAACCTATTCCATTCCATGTTGTCTTGAACAAATTTGTAAATTTTCGCAAGTTTTTCTTTAGGTGATAATTGATGTAATCCTGGATTACTCACTAAAAGTGCTTCATTAGCTTTTTTATAATTTGATTTTGCATTGTACCTTTTTCCGAAATCACCATCTTCAATTAAATCTTTAGAAACTTCTTCCCATGAACTTAAATAAGGTTTTGAAACTCCATATTGATCTAAAATACTACTTAATTGAAACCGCACCCTATTTTTATAATTATCCATGGTTGTGATAAACGCCTCTTCCTTAATAGCAGGGACACTGTCCATGACCATGCGGTACCTTGTTCCTCCATTTCTGGCTAATCCAAAATTAATATTTGGTCTTGTTTCAATATCTACTTTTGGACTTTGACTCCCCTGAAAGAGATAAAGGTATTCAAAATAAGAAGGGATGACTACAGAGAGTTCTGATTTTAAGATCGGTATATCTTCTTGAAAGTACCACTCAAATAATTGACTAAGATTGGTGGATTCTTCGATGTAAGAGACTTCTATGATGGACCCATCTTCAATGTTAGGTAAGGCAAAGTTTTTACTGTAATAATATTTATTAATTTTTTCATCAAAAATATCTTTCTTCGCCACCACACTTATGGTTCCATCAGGAGCAATTACTTGGGCACGTAAACTTTTAATCCTGTATTTATGGTAATACCGAATTTTATAATTGCCTTCTTCACTAGCCGATTTATCAAAGACTTTTACTCTCCTGTGTTTGGACAAGTTGATTTTCCATCCATTCACATAAGCGAATTCTATGACGCCTCTTTCTTTAAGTACCATCGAAGCGGCATCCTTATCAAAGGGGCAGCTTTTTATGTCAAAATAGTCTAAGGGTATTTGTCCCCATTTCATTTTATCCTGTGCATTCGAAAAGGAATACATAAACAAGAGGAGAGAGCATAGCAGCCAATAGTTTCTCATTTGTAGCTGTTTTTTGTTTGATACAATATAGCCATTCAATACCTATTCTCAAAACTGAAGATAGCCTGCTACTTTTCAATCTAAATCCTGACATATCAGAAAACATGGGATTTTATTTTGGCCAGATAAAATTACATTTATTGCATTATTGTCACGCTTCAATTTCTTACTTGTAATGAAAAACTACATAACCTTAATCATCTTCTGTTCCGTTTTTATACTTTTTGATTCATTTGCTCAAGATTGTTCCGATCCATACTCTATTTCTAATATCTCTGGCAACAATGCTGACGTATTACTAGGGATAGGAGATCTCTGGTTTGACGGTGCTCAGGGGCGCTACTTTTTTCCTAAAAGAGATCCAGGACAAGGAGTAAGTGCATTCTTGGCTGGAGCATACTGGATAGGAGCAAAAGATGAAGCTGATAATCTCAAGCTTACAGCGCAGAAATATGAAAGAGCTCAAGGAAAAACGAGTTATTGGGCAGGGCCAGGATATGATGTTTCTGATTGTGCTAATTGGGACAATCAGTATAGAATTAAAAAAGAAGACTTGGATAAATTCTTGGCAGATTTAGCAGATGGAAGCATTGACGATGAAATTCCTTTTGCAATCTTAGGTTGGCCTGGCAAAGCTAATCCTCATTTTATGGACCTTTATGGTTTTGAAATGCCCAACATCAGCATGGCTCCATTTGTGGATAACGATCAAGATGGAATTTATGATCCGGACAAAGGAGATTATCCAAACACATTAGAGGCAGCCGAAGTAGTATTTTGGATAATGAATGACTATTCAGGAAATTCACAATTTGATCCACCCAAAACAAGTATTGCAACAACAGCTTATAGTTTTAAGGATGAAAATGATATAGCTCTAAATAATTCCACGGTCTATAATGTTCAAATTGTTAATAAATCAGAAACAACCCTCAAGGATTTTATTTTTAGCCTCTGGTATGATCCGAGTTTAGGTTGTCCTTATGATGATTATTATGGCTGCCTTCCCGAAAAAGATCTTGCCTTTATTTACAATCAAGATGTTGAAGATGGTGATTTTGGATGTTCTTGTTCAGGTGGTATTTTTACCTATTGTCAAAACATTCCAATAATGGGTGTAAAGTTGATTAGAAATGGGTTAAATGTTCAAGATGGGGAAGTAATGAATAATTACTTAATGTATAATCGAGCAAGCGGTCAAATGCAAAACACTTTAAGCCCTGTTACGGCCCAAGAACATTACAATAATATGCAAGGTCTTTGGCGCGATGGAGATCCTATTATTCAAAACGCAGCAATCACCAATTTTATGTTTCCAGGAAATCCAGCAGACGGAGAAGAATATACCATGTGCTCAGCAAGCATAATCAATCAAGACATCAACGTGGTAACGAGCTACAAACCTGTCGATCTACCTCCTGGAGCTCAATATGAATTAAGCTTTGCAGTAACTGGAATTGAAAGTGTTGCACATCCGTGCCCAGATGTAAATCCACTGGTTGAAGCAACGGACAGACTAAAAGAAAAATTCTTAGAAAAATTACAAATCAGCACTTCAAACAAGAGATTGATAGCTACTGATGGGCTTAGTATTCAACCAAACCCTTTTAAGGGTATAGGGAAACTAATACTCAAAGACGAAAATACCCAAATCAAAGAAGTTTGGATTTATAACAGTTTAGGCCAACTGATTCAACATTCAAATGCGCTTAATACCAATGTTTACCCAATAAATAGCCAAAATTTTGATAAAGGTCTTCATTTCATAAAGTTAAAGACTCATAATAGCGACTTATACTCAACTAAAGTTATGGTTCAGTAAACAAAAGCCTTTTAAGAAAACTAAGTCTAAAGAGTCAATAATTGCTAAAAAGAGCCATATTTCTTTAAAAATTGGTCTTTTGTCCCATTGAATTTGTAATACCTTTTATATATCTTTGCAGCCACTCTAAAATAGGGTGATTTTACGCAATTAAATTAAGACAATGCCTAAGATGAAAACGCACTCAAGTGCGAAAAAAAGATTCAAAAGGACTGGTTCTGGAAAAATCAAAAGATTCCAAGCAGGTGCAAGGCACCTTCTTAGAAAAAAATCTAAGAAAGCTAAAGGACGTCTTTGTGGCTCTACTGTATTCAAATGCAAAGGAGATGCAAACAGAATCAAGAAACTTTTATGTATTTAAACCATTTTTTTTAACGAGAATGCAGGAAAAAAGAGCTTTTCAGCCCCTGTATTGTACTAAACTTTCAAAAATATGCCTCGGTCAGTAAACTCTGTAGCATCAAGAAGAAGAAAAAAGAAAATCCTTAAAGCCGCTAAAGGTTATTTCGGTGCAAGATCAAATGTTTATACTGTAGCTAAAAATGCTGTAGAAAAAGCATGGTCTTATGCTTACAGAGACAGAAGAAATAAGAAACGAGCATTCCGTAGATTATGGATTGCTAGAATCAACGCAGGTGCAAGAATGCACGGAACTACTTACTCAAGATTGATTCACGGACTTTCACAAAAAGACATTCAATTAAACAGAAAAGTATTGGCAGATTTAGCAATGAATCATCCAGAAGCTTTCGAAGCTGTTGTTAAGGAAGTTTCATGAAACTTTCCAACTAAATAAAAAAAGGGCTTAGGTAAATTTACTTAAGCCCTTTTTTTATTGCTAACTTTTAAAAAAAGCTTTGTGAGTTTTTGCCTTTGTGTTTCAAAAAAAGGAAACTAAAAAGAAAATAACTATTTTTAATCAAATCAATCGAATCCATGCGAAGCTTTCTTCTAAAAGCTACTTTATCCTTCAAATTCGGCACAATAATTACAGTAGCTGCTTTTTGTAGTATTACAAATACAGGCCTTGCCCAAGATTTTGTGCCAGGACAATCCTACTTAGATTCAACAAGTTACGTAGAGTACATCGCTGGAAACCTGCCCATAGTTATTTCAACACCACATGGTGGTTATCTGGAACCGAAAGAAATTCCAGATCGCAGTTTTGGTGTTTTTGCAAGAGATGTTTATACCCAAGAAGTAGCTAGAGGAGTGTATGAAGCCTTTTTTGAAGAAACCGGTTGTTATCCTCATGTCATCATCAATCTTCTACATCGAAAAAAATTTGATGCCAATAGAGAAATAGTTGAAGCAGCAGATGGCAATCCTACTGTTGAAGCAGCTTGGTTCAACTACCACAATTTCATTCAAATCTCTAAAGATAAAATTGAAGAAAATTTTAACAGAGGCTTGTTTTTAGATATTCATGGACAAAATCATCCTATCCCAAGAATAGAATTCGGCTACACCATTTGGGGGTCACAATTAAGGCAATCAGACGAAACCCTTAACGGAACTGACCAGATAGAACAAAGTTCAATTCGTACTTTAGTAGAGGATAACTTAGCATCACTTACGCATGCTGAATTACTCAGAGGGTCTAAAAGTTTTGGTACCTTAATGGAGGAAAAAGGATACCCATCGGTCCCAAGCATAAATGATCCATTCCCAATGGACGGAGATGATTATTTTTCAGGAGGCTACAACACAGTTCGCCATGGCTCCCGAGAAGGAGGTAACATCGACGCTATTCAAATCGAATTATATAACATCATCCGCAGCGACGATGAGTTAAGAGCTATACTAATTCCGCATCTTAGAGAATGCATCAGTGAATACATGAATGCTCATTACGGTCTGGAAAAATGTGAAGATCTAAATACTACCATTCCTGAAACAGCGAATTCGAGTTTTAAGGTTTATCCTAATCCTGCAGTTGATTTATTATACTTTGGGGACAATGATGAAATTATTGAAGAAATAAAACTGTATAATCCAACAGGACAATTAATAGTGATGGAACACCAAGTTAACTCAATTGATGTCAAAGACCTACATCAAGGTATTTATATCTTGGCGATCAAAGAAAAGGCAGATGATGAATACATTTATGAATTAATCACTATCAAGTAATAAGTTGGCAGTTGTTACCAGGTGCTTGTCAATGTCCTAAAATGACTTTTTTCGCAAAAAAACACACAGAAGAAAACTAAAAGAATCAAAAGAAAAACCATGGGTATGGCAGCAATCCTTGGTGAATTTTGTGTGCTAAATTGTGACTTTGTGTTTCAAAAAATGTGAGAGCTGAAAAAAAATAAAATGAAATCTGAAGATTACTTCAATCAATTAATAAAACTAAAAAACCAAAAGGAACTCCCTGTCGAAGATAGGATAGATGTTCTCTTTAGACAGCTACATCATTTATTCACTTCTTTAACAGACGACGAACAATTACATTTTTCTACCTTATTCTCACGGATAGCATACATCTGTCAGAAATATGAAGTTCCACGTAAATTACAATACGAAACCCATCTGTTCAGGAAGTCATTCCGGACCATTGATGATATTGATAAAAAAGATCTCGAGTCCTTAGGATTCAAAGTTTTAACCACCCTCATATCAACTATTTTTGAAGCTACTGTTCCCTTTGAATTAGCTAATGAACTTTCGTACAAAAGTAAGTTGAGTCAAAGGAAAGTAAAAATCAAATCTTTTGAATCACTTATAAAAGTAGTCTTACTCGGAGATGAGGAGCAACAAGAAACATTTGCGGCAAGCTCAGAAAATGGTGATGAAGTATTTATTAAGTATAACATCCCAGATAGAAATGAAAATTTTAATAATACCATCAAAGCCATTAAGCATGTATTTAAATTTCCATGTCGAGCCAATCTAATAGATGTAGAGATAGATGAAGATGGCTTACTGCGGCCTAAGGCATTTATTGTAGAGCCAGATCACTTGATAGATGTTACTAGCATTGCAGAAACTTTTAAACATTATGGCTCTGAACCACTCATGTATTTGCTTAAAAAATTCCTCCCTTTTGAAACATCTCCTGCGCTCATGTTAGGAAACATTGCTAATTTTTTTTTAGATGAATTAGTCAATAATCCTGATGCAAGTTATCAAAAGCTTGTGTCAAAAGTTTTTAAATTAAACCCTTTAGCATTCGCTCAATTTAAAGACGAGGAGGTCCGTACCTTAATGACAAAAGCTGAAACGCATTTTAATAATCTTCAACGAATCATTAAAGAAGAATTAAATCAAGTTTCAATTAAAAAAGAAGATCTACTATTGGAACCTTCTTTCTATTCTCAAAAATTTGGAATCCAAGGAAGGTTAGATGCATTGTATCAAAGGAAACAAAAAACTTCCATCATAGAATTAAAAAGTGGGCGTATTTTTCGGCCAAATAAAGATGGAATCAACAGCAACCATTACATCCAGACTTTACTCTATGATTTATTAGTTGCTTCTGTTTATGGTAATAAGATGAATGCCTTATCTTACATACTGTATTCTGCTTTACCAGAAGGAAATCTCAAGTATGCTTCACCTTCTACCAATTCACAGATGGAGGCCCTAGATATTCGAAACATCATCCTTTCGATCGAACGATGTTTAGCAGATGTATACCCAAATAATGAAGTGAAAGATTCTTTACTTAAACGAATCACTACTCAAAGAATGACAAAAGCAGTTGGCTTTGATAAAAGAAATATTGCTGGCTTCGAGTCAAGAATAAATAATGCGACAAAAGAAGAACTGGAGTACTTTTTAATTTGGGCAGGTTTTACTGCTCGCGAACACCGCTTGGCAAAAATTGGAGTCGATGGAAAAGATCATAACAATGGCTTAGCGTCATTATGGTTAAATTCCATTCCGCTCAAAGATGAACTATACAGTTTGTTGAGTGGTTTAGAAATTCAGAATCCAGAACGAGTCAATCAAGAAGATGCCCTATTAACTTTTAAGAGAACTGCCTCAACAAATTCATTGGCGAATTTTCGAAAGGGAGATTTACTGGTATTATATCCTTCAAAAGGCATGGACTCAGATGTCTTAAAAGAACAAATGTTTAAGTGCAGCTTGGTCGAAATTGATGCTAATGAAATCACGATCAGATTGCGTGCACGACAATCTAACATTGAACTCTTTGAAAAAACAATTTATTGGAATGTAGAACATGATATGTTGGATAGTGGCTTCAATAACATTTATAAATCACTTTATTCTTTTTTAAAAGAACCCAGAGCAATAAAACAAAAGTTGCTAGGGATTGTAGCCCCTGGTCACCTTGCTGTAGAAAGTAAAAAAGAAGGAATGGTGCAAGCGGATTTAAACAACGATTTAAACACCGAACAAAAAGAGGTTTTTCAAAAGATATTAGCTTCAGAAGATTACTTTTTATTATGGGGCCCACCTGGTACAGGCAAAACTTCTGTAATGCTCCGTGCCTTAGTAGATCATTACTTCAAGAAAACTAATGAAACCATTTTATTATTGGCTTATACCAATAGGGCAGTTGATGAAATCTGTGAGGCCATAGAATCGGTTTCTGAGCTTACCGCCAATGATTATTTTAGAATAGGTTCTCGATTCTCTACAGCTGAAAAATTTAGAGCAAATTTATTGGATAAAAAGATTGAAAAACTAAGCAGTAGGTCAGCTTTAATAAAGTTATTAAAAGGTCATAGAATTATTGTTTCCACCGTTTCAAGCATTATGGGCAAACAGGACCTCTTTAAATTATTGAGCTTCGATAGATGCATCATAGATGAAGCCTCTCAAATTTTAGAACCTATGCTCATAGGTATGCTCCCGATGTTTAAGCATTTTACTTTAATAGGAGATCACAAGCAATTACCAGCAGTGGTTGTTCAAGATAAAAAATCTACCATCGTTGCGAATGACACCTTATTGAAGATTGGTATAAAAGACTTACGAAATTCTTACTTTGAGCGACTCTTCCAAAATTGTCAAATCAAAGAATGGGAGTGGGCTTATGGAGTCTTATGTCAACAAGGTAGGATGCATGAAGATATTATGAAGTTTCCAAGCGAGCATTTTTATAATGGTGCATTAAAAGTATTAGAAGATGCTAGTCCTTTTCAATCGGCTTCTTTGAATTTAAACGTTCCACCTCATTTTCAATTTACAGAACTCCTAGAATCCAGATTCATTTTTAAAAATTCCGAAGCAGATAGGGTAGGCAATCGTAAGATGAATAGCTTTGAAGCTGAGCAGATTGCAGACTATGTTAAAGCATACATGGATCTTTATGCGTACAACAGATTAAACTTTGATGAAAAAACCTTAGGAATCATCACTCCTTACCGTGCACAAATTGCAAAGATCAGAAATGTGTTGCAAGAAAGAAAAATTGACGCATCTAAAATTAGCATTGATACAGTCGAAAGGTATCAAGGTGGGGCAAGGGACATTATTTTAATTTCACTTTGTACCAACGATGGTTTTCAAATGCAGTCTATGGTTTCGCTTTCCGAAGAAGGTACAGATCGAAAGTTGAATGTAGCTCTGACAAGAGCAAGAAAACACTTGGTTTTGGTCGGAAATAAAAGCATCCTTCAACAAAATCCTACCTATGGTGAATTGATTTCTTTCTGTGAAGCTATCTTGTAAAACCTCATCCTTTCATATATTTCATAATCGCCTCTGTTTTATTGCTCGCGTGCAAAGCCTTGTACATGGCTTTAATATGATACCGTACCGTATCGTTTGAAATGTCTAATACTTTGGCAATGGCCTTACTTGTTTTTCCTTCGATCATCATTTCAATGATTTCAGTTTGTCTAGGGGTTAGCTTGATAGCAGGTTTTTTAACTTGACCTTTAATAAAGTAATGAACAATCTCACGAGCAATGGATGGAGACATATAGGAGCCTCCATTTTTGACAATTTTTATGGCGTTATAAATTTCTTCTAGATCACTATTTTTAGAAATATAAGAACAGGCACCAGCGCAGAGTGCTTTTAAAATTCTTTCTTCATCTTCATATGAAGAAAGAATGGTAATGTCAACTTGATTAGCTATTTTTTTAAAATAAGGGATTCCTTCAATACCCGACATCTTTGGTAAACCAATGTCTAGTACAAGAATGTCAATGTCATGATTTGCTTCAAATTTTTCTAAACCCTCTTCTACGGAGTTAGCATCAAAAGAAACTTCCACATCAGGTAGAAGGCTGAAATATTTTAATAGGTTTTTTTTAAAGGTAAAGTTGTCCTCCACCACAGCCACTTTAATCATCCGAATTTCATTTAATCTTTTAGATACTCCAATATAGTCATTAATGATGTCCCATTTCCCTACCCAAAAGAGTAGGTTCTAGCATAAAAAAACGCCTCATATATTTAAATCGATACAAGTATTCGTTTAAAATACAAACAAAGATTAAATAATGCAGAATGCCTTCAATTGTGGTATTAATGCTTTATCTTTAAATAAGCGGCTTAATTCTGAGAGAAAACACATTTTGAAAACAATTAATTTAAAAGGCTTAACGGTATTGTTAATTCTAATAATATCATTCAATTTACATGCTAATGAGGCGAAAAAAATTGTTATTGATTCTCTCATAGATCATACTTATAATAACTACAATGATGATCCGGATGCTGCTTTTCTAATCAGTCAAAAGATATTGCAGGACTCAGAGGAAATCAATTATTTAGATGGTCAGATTGAGGCAAATCTGCTCCTAGGGAATATTCAAAAAAGAAAAGGGAACGCAGAAAGTTGGCTTGCGCATTTAGAAAAAGCTGAGCAACTTGCCATTAGATCCAATGACTCAAAAACCATTGCCAAAGTATTTCATCATTTAGCTCATTATTTTAAAAAAAATGGACAAGCAAAAAATGCTCTAAGCAATTGTTTCAATGCTATTAAAATCCAAAAAGAAATCAAAGACCTTAAAGGCTTAGGTAGTAGTTATTTATTACTAGGTAACCTAAACTTTAATTTGCCTGATACTGCTATCTTGAATTATAATCAATCTTTTGACATAGCTAATCAATTGAATGACACCTTAGGGATGGCAAAAGCAAAAGGGAGCATAGCTAATGTCTATTTAAGGAGGAAAGGTGAATTTTCAAAAGCAATCGAAACTTTTCATGAATGTTGTGAGCTGTTTGAAAGCCTAGACGCCAAAAATGCACTTTCCATTTCTTATTATAATTTGGCAACAGCCTATCGCAATAAAAAGGATATGGCTAATGGAGTGAAGTATGGTTTAAGATCTTATGAACTAAAAGTAGAGGTAAAAGATGTCCCAGGTCAAATCAGTACCTTAGAAATGATTGGACTAAATTATAATGGCTTGAATCGTTATGATGATGCCATTAACTATTTTACAAAAGCAAAGAATCTTTCCTTAAAAAATAATTGGCTCATTCACTTGCCTTCGGTATACAATAACCTAGGGACGGCTTTTGTTTCGATAAATTCAGATTCTGCAAAGTATTATCTTGAAAAATGCATCACCACAGCTAAGAAAAATAACAATACTTATTTTGAAGGGACGGGCTTGTCAAATCTAGGATCAATTTACCAGTCTGAAAAAGATTTTAATACAGCAGAAGGTTTTTATTTGGAAGCTTATAATCGGCTTAAGGAAAGTGGGAATAGTAATAACATTAATCAAGTAAGTATTGCTATTGTCGAAATGTACCTCGAGTGGTTGAACTCAACTGATTCACCAAATGAACTAGGAGTTGACCTTATAAGAATGGAAAAAATTCTCCTATCTGTAGAGGAATTTATAACTAAAGATCAACACTTCACCTTGAATACTGAACTTTTGAATGCTTTCATCACTCTTTACACCTTGAAAGAAGATCAAAAGTCATTAAACATTTATCAAAGTAAATTGATTTCCATCCAAGATTCTACGATAGAACATTCAAGCATAAATGCTGCAAACGAATGGGCAGAAAAGTTAAAAACGAAAGACAAAGAAAAAGAGATTGTTAAGTTGGAAGCCGAAAATGAACTTTCTAATTTTCGTAATAAAGCATATAAGTTTGCAATCGTGGGACTTGTTTTATTTTTTACAATACTTGGCTTTCTTCTTTATAAATTCTTTAAACAAATAGAAGCAAAGAAAAAGCAAGAGGAAGCCCAATTGTTTAGGTCACGACTTGCAAGTAATCTGCACGATGAAGTAGGCTCTGTTTTAGCAAGTCTTGCCTTGCAGTCACAAATGATTTCACTTACTGCTACTCAACAAAAACCTGAAATGGAAGACATCTCTAAAATGAGTAAAAAGGCAATGGAAAACCTTAGGGACACCGTTTGGGCGATCGACGCAAGAAAAGATAAATATGAAAACTTATTGGATCGAATGATTGAGTACGGAGAAAAAAATCTTGGCCTCAAGAATATAGACCTAACTGTGAATAAAAAAAATTGGATCGGTGGACTGCGCTTGGATCCTGATAAACGACAAAACATCTTTTTAATATTCAAAGAAGCTATAGCCAATGTTCTAAAATACTCTGATGGAAATCAAGTAAGCTTGCATTTAGATCAAACTGAAAAGCTTTTTAAAATGATTTTCCATGATAATGGAACTACTTTTAATAAAGAGAAAGTTTCAGATGGCCTCGGGCTGAGTAATATGAAAATGAGGGCCGAGCAAATGGGTGGGATCATCAGAATTAATTCGAATAATGGATTTGAAATTAGTCTTGAGGTGAAAACTTGAAAATTAGTTGTTGGATGCTGGCTGTTAGTTGCCTGGATAGAATGAACTTATGTTATCCTAATGTTCCAGCCCCCTAAGAACTTGGACTAAAATTAGTCTTTAAAAAGCTAATTTTAAGTATGAAAAGAAAAGTAATTAAGCGCACAGCCGAACAAAGAGAGCGCATTATTAAGGAAATCCAGGAAATGGGTGTAGTTGCA
>CALDYJ010000050.1 GCA_937941095.1 uncultured Saprospiraceae bacterium
ATCTTCCAGTAAACCTGATTCCAACATAAGAGTCTGGACTAGTCACATTATAAGCCATACCAATATTACCAGAAGCATCCATTGCAATTGAACCCATAAACCTATCTAATCCATCATCTGGTGAAAAAGAACCCTCTTGAAATAATGACCAGTCATTTCCATTTGTACTCCTTAGCTCTACCCATCTTATGCCAGAAAGATTATCACCAGCTGTAACATCTGTTATAAAGTTAAAGACCAAAGATTCATGGCTCTCAAAGTTTCTAAAATGTGGGATATTCATAATAACCTCTGGAATTGCGTCTAGTCCTCCTCCTCCCATCTGAGGAACACAACCAAAAATACCTTCTGTAGAAGAACAAGGGAAAGCATCATATGGGCTTAAGGGAATACTTGTGTTGGTGACTTCAGTATTGTTTGGATTAGCCCAATCAATGTTAAACTGATATACCTCAACTTGATCTTGATCAACTTGACCCCAGGAAGAATCATTTAAAGCAATAACCATTGGTCGAGAATCTTTGGGTAATAAACTCCCATTCCAATCGATAGGAGTAGACACAAAAAATCCTGCTTCTGTATTGTTATTGCCCATTACGCTTATCCTTTGCATATTGGCATCGCTACCTGAGAGTAGTGCTTCTCTATCTATAAAATAATTCGTAAGGTTGCCGGCACCTTGTTCATTAGTTGTTACAACTAATGCATTTGGCCATAAGCCAAATTTAGGATAATCAGGGAATTCAAGCGTTGAAAAAGAATAAGCATTATATGATCCCAATGGATCTTCTGTATCAGAAACAGCGATTAGTAAATTACCAGGATCTGTAAATTCCGTAACAAACCACCTCCCGCTATCTTCATCATACAAAATAATAGGGTCACCTTCTGAAGTAACATTAAATTCTGACCAGAGGGTATTCATTGCAAATTCTTCAATTAGAGTTCCTTCTTTATCGTAAACTCCAACAAAGGTGATGTTTATGCCTTGTAGGTAATAATCTCGTCCGACATCTCCAGTCGGATCATGTGGACTTCCAAAGTTTCCTATGCCTTGCACATTGACTATTGGTTCGATTGGATCTCTTGCGGAGCTTCCGAAACCCTTTTGACGAATTTTATCATCACCTAAATGTTCTAAAGCGGGAATGATTGATTTACTATGTCCTCTTCTCCCTTTAAAATTTTCAGGTATTTTTCTTTCCAACTTACTGCTCTCCTTTTTCTCTTTAGAAGTGGCTTTTTTAGCAATTAGATCTTTTATCTTTTCACTCTGTCCTAAATGTTTTACAGTAGATGTTTTAACGTCTATTGTACTTAATGATTTAATTTGAGCATTCAAGCAGATGTGAAAAAGTAATAAAAAAGTGATTATTAATAATCTCATATGGTTTATTCTAATGCTTTAAAAAACTTAATTTCCAATGTAAAATTAAATAATTACTCCATGTTTAAAAGAGCAATTATACTTAGCCAGCTTTTTTTTATACTTAGCCCTTTGGATAAACAAAAGTGTCCTAAACTAAACAAAAATAATTGCTTGTAAATTTGGGAAAAGGAAAACTTGAGTTCTTACTTTAGACTTCTCTTAATAAAGAATCTAGAGGTGAGATAAATGAGGACAATCCCGAAAATAATGTAGATGAAATTGTATTTGTTGGAGGTAAAAAAGCCAGTATGATTTAAGCTAAAATTTTTCATAAACATCAATGCAATACCTCCAGACCAAATAAAGAATGTGGTGTATTCTTTTGTTAGGACTCTTGTCCAGTTAAATTTCATACTCTTTATGGTTTCGCCTAAACCAGAAAAACTCGGGACCCAGCGGTTCACATCTTTCATATAGGATTTATACGGTTCGCCAAATTTGTTGAAAAGAAAATCTTCTTCAGCAAGTATAATGGATTGATAAATGAAGATAAAGAATGGAATAAAAATAAAAACAAACAGCATGGAATTAGAAAGTATTCCCATTCCTAGTAGCATTAAAACATTTCCAACATACATTGGATTTCTACAATGGGCAAATATGCCATCTGTTACTAAATCTTCGGCATATACTTTTCGGTTTTTTCCTCCTCTTATTATGTATTTAAAACCTACAGTGAAGATTCTAATAAACTGTCCAATACAAGTAATAAATAAACCTAAGTAAATAGCATGCCAGTAGTCTTCAAATAAAAAACTTGAAGGAATAAATAGTGCAGCATAGAAAAAAGGAAAAAGAAAATTTCTATAGTGGTAAAAGAAGTTACCAATTTTGACCATTATTTAATTGCTATTAGTCCTGAAAAATTATACCACTTAAAGAACACATCCTGGTATCTAAATCCAACTTTATTCAATAATTCTTTGTTTTCTTCAACCTTATAAGGAATCAAAACATTTTCCAAAGCTTCCCTTTTTTGCGAAATTTCTAATTCGCTATATTCTCTTCTTTTCTTGTAATCGTAATAATACTTTATAAATAATCTATTAAATAATGAATCTTCACCGAGCACCTTTTCGATTAAAATAAGACAAGCGTCATCATTAAGTTGGTCGTAAACTGATTGGATCAATCGTTCTCTATATAAAGGTCGCACGAACTGCAAGGTAAGACACATGATTACAACAGATGCATTCTCTATTCTTACACCTTCGTTTAAGTCACAATAGTTTAAATCAAACTTTCTTGTCACACCTGCCTCTTCAAATTTACTTTCACATTTAACTAGCATTTCCTTTGAATTGTCCAATCCTACAAAATTAATGGATTCATCAATGTGCGGATCTACATTAATTAAAGTAGTACCTGTAGAACATCCAAGATCATATATATTAGTGCCAGGCTTAGCAAAGTCTTTAATTTGCTCCACCATCATCCTTTGTATCTCGTGATAATATGGAACTGACCTGCCCACCATATCATCAAAAACTGAAACTACTTTTTCTCCAAACTTAAAATCTTCTGCACTTTGCTTTTCGTCGAAAACTTTATCTTTTGACATTCTTTTGGTTTTAAAATTATGCTGTTGCGACTTGGTATAATTCCTCTCGTTGCGCTTTTACTTTTTCTGAATCAAGGTATTCATCATAACTTAAGAGTTGGTCAATGATACCGTTTGGAGTAATTTCTATGATTCGATTACAAGCAGTATTGATTAACTTATGATCATGCGAACTGATGATTCCATTGCCTTTAAAATCTCTGACACCATTATTCAAAGCGGTTATTGATTCCAAATCTAAGTGATTAGTAGGTTCATTCATCATAATAAAATTAGGGTGGCCTAACATCATTTTTGATAGCATACACCTAACTTTTTCGCCTCCAGAAAGCACACCGGCTTTTTTATAAATTTCATCCCCCTTAAAAAACATTCTTCCTAGGAATCCTCTGATGAATTGTTCATCTTTTTCTTCAGAATATTGTCTTAGCCAATCCAATAATTCTAGGTTTTGATCGCCGCTGAAAAAATGTTCGTTTTCATTAGGAAGGTACTCAAACTTTATTGTCTGCCCCCATTCAATGGTTCCACTATCAGCCTCTTCAGCTCCTGATAAAATTTGATAGAAAGCTGTTAATGTGGGAGAATCTTTACAGATTAATCCAATCTTATCCCCTTTATTCATCGTGAAAGAAACATTTGAGAATAGTGTTTCGCCTTCCGAATTTTTCTTGCTTAAACCTTCGATTTTTAATATTTGATCGCCAGGTTCTCGTTCCATACTAAAGTTAATGAAAGGATATTTTCTAGTAGAAGGTTTTATTTCTTCAAGGCTTAATTTATCTAAAGCCTTTTTCCTACTTGTGGCTTGTCTTGATTTAGAAGCATTAGCTGAAAATCGTTGAATAAATTCCAACATTTCTGCTCGCTTTTGTTCCATCTTTTTATTCTTGTTAGCTATTTGTGCTGCCATTAAGGTACTGGACTCATACCAAAAAGTATAATTTCCTGTATAAATTTTGATGTTACTGTAATCTATGTCAACTATGTGTGTGCACACCATATCTAAAAAATACCTGTCATGCGAAATCACAATAACAGTATTCTTGAAATCAGCAAGGAAATCAGCTAACCATGTTACCGTATAAGCATCCAAATCGTTGGTAGGCTCATCCAACAAAAGTAGATCAGGGTTGCCGAATAAGGCTTGTGCCAAAAGAACTTTTACTTTTTCAGAACCATTGAGGTCTGACATACGCTTTTTATGTAGGCTTTCTTTAATGCCCATGTTACTAAGTAATTCAGCCGCATCAGATTCAGCATTCCAACCGCCCATCTCACCAAAAGCGTTTTCCAATTCTCCAGCTTTTATGCTTTCTGCTTCAGTAGCGTCTGGATTCATGTAAATGGCGTTCTTCTCAACCATAATGTCATACATCTCTTTATAACCCATAATCACTGTGTCAAGTACTTCAAATTCTTCAAACGCAAAGTGATTTTGGCTTAAAACAGCCATTCTATTTCCAGGTTCTAATGAAATAGATCCACTATTAGGATCACTTTCACCCGAAAGAACTTTCATAAACGTTGATTTACCAGCACCATTTGCGCCAATAACACCATAACAATTGCCAGAGTTAAATTGAAGACTAACGTCATCAAACAATACTCTTTTGCCAAATTGAACTCTTAAATTATCTACTTTTAACATATATTAACCTTAATTATAATTCGTTTTTTATTTCAAGGACACAAAAGTACGGAAATCGTCTCTTATTGCCAATAAATACATCAATGGGAAAACCAATTGATTTGGCTTTTGTTTTGTTTATAATAAATTGCATTTTGCAATAAATAAAGAATATGAAATCCTTAAAACCAATCTTTCTTCTAAATTTTGCGATAATTCTCTCTTGTTTTGCTTGTAAAGCAACAAAATCAAGCATTAAGCCATTGACCTTTCAAGAGGAAGTGATGGCGTTTAGAAAGGATCTCAATCAAAAATACAGTAAAGCAGCTACCTCTCCATTGCCTCCGGAAATGAGAAGTGATTTCAAAGGTCACCATTTCTACCCCATTGATAAATCTTATCAGCTTACTGCAAAATTTATTAAAACTGAAAATGCAAAAGCTTTTAAGATGAAAACCTCCACCGACCGCTTACCAGAATACATTAAATATGGAGTGCTTTTATTTGACTTAGATGACCAACAGCATCAATTGAGCTTGTACCAAAACATTTCACTTGCAAAAGTAGGCCAATACAAAGATTACTTATTTTTACCTTTTAAAGATACGACTAATGGAGAACAGACTTATGGAGGTGGTAGGTACATTGATTTTAAAATTCCCACTAATGATGTGGTAATATTGGATTTTAACAAATCATACAATCCTTATTGTGCTTATTCTGATAAATTCTCTTGCCCTATTCCACCGAATGAAAATCATTTGCCAATTGCGATTCCTGCGGGAATTAAAAAATATAAATAAATTATAATCTTTAAAATATAAACGATGCCTAAAATAATACTCATTGCAATTGCTGTTTGCTTAAACAGCAGTTTTCTATTTGCTCAAGACTTTGACAAAGAAATTGGAGAAACTTTAAGTGCTTATTGGACCGTTGTAAACAACAAAGATGTAGATGGAACCTTGGATTACATGTACCCTAAAATGTTTGAGATAGCTCCCAGGGAATTGTTGAAATCAACTATGGAAAGCATGTATGAAGATGAAGAAATGGAAATTGGTTTTGGGGATAATAAGCTCATTGGCATTCAAAATTTAAAATACAAAGGAGATACCAAATTTGCTACAGTAGATTATTCGTTCGACATGACAATGAAAATACTTTCTCTAGTCCAAACAGAAAAAGAAATTGCTGAAACTAAAAACAAAGTCGCACCAATAAAAGATGATGATGGAATTGTTGAACAGGCAGTGGCAGAAGAATCCGACGAAGAAATGGAAGTCGAACTTGGTGATGAAGAAAATGAAGATGAATTCGACGAATATGCATTAATCCATTCTATGTATAATGAACAATTTGGAGAAGAAAATGTAAAAGCAGATCGACCAAACGGCAGCTTTTTAATTTCCAAAACCAGCACAATGTTGGCCATCCATGAAGGAGAAGGCGGATGGAAATTCTTGGAGGTTAAATCAGAGATGATGCCTATATTGAAAAACATTTTACCTGAAGAAATTATTAAGCAGCTTGCGGAGTAGGTGTTTATCTATTAGTTGATTGATGATAGATGCTGCTTGTCTGATGTCGGTTGTTGCTCATCAGGATCAATTTATTAGGTGCTTTTCTTAGCAATTTCTTGGTTTTAGCTCTGTTTAAGTACTTAGCTGGTAATTTAATGGATCCAGAGTAAATATCTTATTCAAACTTAATCAATCCAGACAGCTCTAAACTAATATCCAACTAGCAATCAACCATCCTAAAATAAAAAAATGCGCGGCCGAATAATCAGCACACGCATTCAAATGATTGAAAAAATCATTGGCTTTTTGGAGCGGCAATTAGCTTATCCGAATTTAAGTATTGGCAAGGGCCACAATAGCTAATTGTCACATTTTAAAATTATCATCTTATCATCACTTTTCTGGTAAAGATATGCTCACCACTTTCTATCCTGACAAAGTACAATCCACTTGATAAATTCAAACTACTTAAATTCAATTGGCTTAATGTGTTTGAACTTGACATTCTTGTCATCACTTTACCTTGTTGGTTAAGCAATGTTATCTGGTGGTTTCTATTTGATTCCAGTTTGATGTTTAACACATCTTTTACTGGATTTGGGTAGATACTCAATGTTGGCGCTTCCTGGTTTTCTAAACTTTCTGTGCTTATGTCTTGCTCATCTCCTTCTTTAGCTGAGAGTTCCATCTCATTTTCCAAATCTTTTTGCTCACTTTGTGCAAATAAATTGTCGACAATTATTGTATAATCTTCTACTTCTCCAAATTGAAAAGTTCCACAAGGCATGGCAGAGGTGCTCCCTCTTTTCATAACTACGCGCATCGTTGTTTCTCCCATTAAGGCTGTACTCGGAACTTTCATCAAACCCAATACTATTGATGAAGAACTTGCTGCAAATACTTGCTCACCGCTGTCATAAAAATCTCCGTCTTGATTCCAATCTACCCATACACCCCAGTTCTCCATTTGACTAAATCCATTAAAACCTGGTCTCAAGCTCATGCCTAATTGTTGGCCCTTATAAACTACTGTAGATTGTCCTGTATAATCTGCATAACCTCCATTTTGACCCGAGCTGTTGTTTATATCACCACATATTACGTTTTGAATCCATTCTTGGCTGCTGTTTTGTCCACTCGCATTACAATAGACAGTCGCACAATTGCTTGAAAAACTTTTTTCTACTACATTGGAATAATGCTCAAAATTTTCACATGACCATAGTTTTGTAGCTCTTACATAATAAGTGGTTTGACTGATCGAAAGAGGGTCATATGAAGCACTGTTACTATTAGCAATCACAGTCCATCCATTGTTATTTGAACCTGTTGGCAATTGGGCTGTTTGAGTACTTTTCATCCATTGGTATTCTATAAAGCCTATGTTAGACCCACTTGGGTAAGCAGTGTTTATGATGATTGATGGATCGGTATTGCTTGGACATAGCACCTCACTTGCTCCTATCATACCTCCACTTGTAAATCCTGAGCAATTTGACGTAGGAGCAGTAGTGACACCGTTGGCATTGATGTCTATCATGTAATCTTCAACCTCACCATTGCTTAGTGTTTCGCAGGGCGATGGAGAATTTGTTCTGCTTAAAGAAATACGCATTCTAGTTAAACCTAGTAAACTTGTATTTGGTATGTTGATGCTTGTACTTTGAGTCCCTGTTGAAGTATTGTTCAGCACATTTTCTCCTAGGTCTGTAAAGTCCCCATCAAAATTCAGGTCGATCCATACACTCCAATAATAAGATTCGAAACCAATGTTTGAACTTAGTGCTTGCAAACTAATGTTGTTGCTTCCTTGTTGGCTCTCTATGATGGTAGAAGTGAAGTTACCATAACCATTATTGTTTCCGCTATTATTCACATGTGCATTAAATGTCACCTTATCAATCCAGGTCTTGGTATTCATTACACCGGCGGAGGGGCAATATACGCAGCCATCGACAATGCCGTCGCAATTATCATCGATGCCATTGAAACAGATCTCATAGGCTCCAGGATTGATGGCCGGATCATTATCATCACAATCACCTCCGCATATTGCGCCATATCCATCACCATCAAGATCTGGATCTACTACGGTTAGCGTTGAGGTGCAACTGGAGGAATTTCCACTATGATCAGCAACTATTAAAAACACGCTATTCTCCCCAAGACTTTCACAGGTAAAAACTTGTGGTAAATTTGATTGCAATTGGCTTATGCCACAATTATCTGTTGATCCTCCATCTAAGTCATCTATCACATTGAGATCGATGAAAGTAGTCGAGGAAGTCAAAGTTATTGTAGGAAGATCTTTACAAGACGCAACTGGGGCTACATTGTCCTCTACCATTACCGTTGCTGTACAAGAAGCGGAATTGCCTGCGTCATCTGTCACAGTAAGGGTAACTGAATTGGTCCCTATATCTGCACAGCCAAAAACATCTTTGTCTAGACTCAAAGTCAGCTCTGAATCACAAACATCAGAAGAACCTCCATCAATAGCAGCAGCTATTATACTGGCTTGCCCGATATCATCGAGACCAATGGTAATGTCTTGACAGACAGCAATAGGTGGAATATTGTCGAAAGTCGGATCATTCGTAACGCATTTGTATCCAATGTTTGTACCCAACAAAAGAGAGCCACATTGAAAACCAAAATTACCTCCTGTACTTGGTGATGTGATGTCGCAATCTATGAATAAGGGATCTAAATTGTTGCCATCTGTGATGCCGTGGTCGCCTGTAGGATCCATAACATGATTCCCTCCTAAATCTACGAAGGGAGTAAATGCGGCAATATCATGAACTTGACTCCCTCCATTGTTTTTAGCTACAATAGTATTTTCAATCTTAGCACTTTCAGTTGATATTATTCCTGCTCCATTTGCTCCTGAGTTCCCACTAATTGTACAATTACTTATAAGAGTACCATTACTACCTAATAACCTTATTCCTGCACCAGTTAGAAATGTAGAATTCCCTGTTATTAAACAATTATTGATAACAGTGTTGTTTGATTTATCAACGAACATACCACCTCCGTTGGTCGCATAATTTCCTCTAATTATGCAATTACTTACTGTACAATTGGAACCGCTTAATTGTATACCCCCTCCATATGTACCACCGTTTGCATTTTGAATAATCAAACCATCTATGGTAACATTATCTGAAGGTATACTAAATACGGCACTACTTGCATTTCCGTCGATGATCATTCCATCCACTCCGTTACAAGGATCTCCACCTCCTTTGATGGTGATAGATTTGTTCACAACTAATTCTCCAGAAGTAAGGGTGATTTGTTGCCCTTGGATGGTAGGATCAAAACACACGCATTCTCCATTATTTGCATTCGCAATGGCATCTCTTAGAGAACCTGCACCACTATCATTGGTATTTGTCACCTCATGACTCACTGGATTCAAGCATGGATTTCCCGAACCCACAGCCAAGGCTGGAGATAGGCAGGTCAAACCAAAGTTTCCCTCTGTACTCGGCGCAGTAATGTCGCAATCTATGAATAAGGGATCTACATTGTTGCCGTCTGTTATGCCGTGTCCGCCTAGTGGATCCATGACATGGTTGCCGCCTAAATCTATAAAAGATCCATTAATATCATTATCTCCGGTATTTGCATAATTTTTAGCAACTATAGTGTTTTTTAAATTTGCAGTATTGGCTTGGTAAGATTTGATAATTCCACCACCATTACCAAAAGAACGTCCAATAGATTCATTTTGACTTATGGTGCAATTAGTAATGCTTACAAGAATTGAAAAATAAATACCACCACCATAGGAAAAATCGGCACCAATCCAATTTCCAGTTATTGTTGAATTTTTAATGTTTCCTGCTATATTCCCATCAACATAAACTCCACCACCATAAGCAAAATTACTTACTGAAATAGAATTTCCAATAACTTGACAATTGTCTATTAGGAATCCTGGTTTATCAAGAAAGATTCCACCACCTCTTCCAGTACTTCCAGAGCAGCTATTTTGACTGATTACACATGCACTGATTGTAAAGTTTGCCCCGTCAGAATAAACACCTGCACCTTCAGCATTGGAGTTGTGGATTTTTCCATTTTGAATGGTCAACCCAGTTATGGATACATTATCTGCACTTACAAAAAACACTCTCCCATTTGCATTACCATCGATGATCATTCCATCCACTCCGTTACAAGGATCTCCACCACCTTTGATGGTGATAGCTTTGTTTATTACTAAACTGCCAGAAGTTAAGGTGATCTGCTGTCCTTGGATGGCGGGGGCGAATGTAATGATGCCACCTATGCAAACATCGGCAATAGCCTTTCTCAGTGAGCCTGCCCCTGAGTCGGCGGTACTATTTACCAAAATATTACTATTTGGATGTCTCAAGCAAGGAGCACCTGATAAAGCAGCAGTTGCAGGAGAAGAACATAAAAGATGAAAATCTCCTCCGGTACTAGGTGCAGTTATGTTGTCATTGACAAAAAGTGGATCTACATTATTGCCATCGGTGATGCCGTGTTCGCCTGCGGGGTCCATGACGTGGTTGTTGCCAAGGTCTGTGAGGCTAGCAAAAAAGAACTTGAAAATATCATTTCCTAAATTTTGAGTGATGTTTTTCGCTACTATGGTGCTTTCTAATTCTAAAGAATGAGAACCGTTTACTAAAATTCCTCCTCCCTTAGAGTTTGTAAAGTTTCCACTTATGGTACTAGCAATAACTTTACAATTTGGCTGATTTACTAAAATTCCTCCTCCTCCGTTAGCATTCGTTTTATTTCCAGTTATGATGCATCTATTTATTGTGCAATTAGATCTATTTACAAAAAATCCTCCTCCACCTAATTGTGATACATTTCCAGCTATGATGCATTCGTTTATTGTGCAATTAAGACCATTTATAAAAAACGCTCCTCCATCTTTTGCTACATTTCCAGTTATGATGCATCTATTTATTGTGAAATTATCACCATTTACCCTGATACCTCCTCCTCCCAAAGATCCATTGCCATTTTGAATGGTCAACCCACTTATGGATACATTGTTTGCACTTACAAGAAATACTCCACTATTTGAATTACCATCTATCACCATTCCATCTACTCCGTTACAAGGATCTCCACCACCTACAATGGTAATGGATTTGTTCACTACTAATAGTCCAGAAGTAAGGGTGATCTGCTGACCTTGGATGGCAGCTTCAAATACAATTTCGTCTCCATTGACTGCATCAATAATGGCTTGTCGTAAAGAACCTGCCCCTGCATTATTGGTGTTCGTAACCATAATGGTTGCTGCCGATATTTGTCCTATGCCCAATATGACTACTAAGATCGCCAGTAAAGTTGTCTTATAAAAGATTGAATTTTCCATTTCATTTGATTTTAAGCAAAGGTTTCTAAGCCTGTGTTTTGTACACTCAGGTCCAATTGCTGTTTAATTAAAGGAGCGGATTTTTGCCTTTTAATTCGCTCTATAAATAGTATAGTGTAAAGGTAATGATGAGCTTTGAGATATTATCCTACCCAAATGGGTAGGTTTTGGTTGTTGGAAAGTAGATGCTGCGTATTAGATGTCAGTTGTTGGTCAAGTGGATCCATTTATTAGACATTTTTGCTACGCTGCTTTAAGCTTTGTTTATTCAAATTAGTCAATTCAGACAACTGTCAAGCAGCTTCCGATAACCTTCTTCAGCTCCGAATACCAAAACTTCATCACTTTTGCAGAGCACTGGAAGTATTATAAAAGATAAACACCGAGCAAACCTAAGTAGGCACATCTTTGCCAAAAAGTTTGACAAAAAAGAAGAGACCAATACAACTTGCAAGAAATAATGTAAAGCAAACTAATAAACCGCCACCTAAAAGGGAGGCTATAAATCCGATTAATATACTGACAACACCAACAGTGATTGCGTAGGGTAATTGAGTGCGGACATGATCAATGTGATTACAATCAGAAGCAAGTGAACTCAAAATAGTTGTATCTGATATGGGCGAACAATGGTCTCCAACAACAGATGCAGCTAACACAATAGAAATTACATTAAACAATAATTCATTAGCTGCATTTGCATCCATGCCTTGAGCTTGAGCAATAGCCCAAGTCGTAGGTATAGCAATAGGATACAGAATGGCCATAGTACTCCAACTAGAACCAGTAGAAAAGGCTATAAAAGCTGCCAATACAAATATGATAACTGGCATGGCATAAGGACTTACATTGCCTTCCAAGATAGATGTTAGATAATCAGCTGTATGCAACTCATCAGAAGTTATAATGGCTAATGACCAAGCCAAAGTCAAAATTATTAAAGCGGGCAGCATTGTTTTAAATCCCATGACCATATAATGCATAGTATCGTGAAGGTTCATCACCTTGCGTCCAACTGATAAGAAAATCGCTAAAACCAATCCTGCAAAAGATGACCAAAGTAAAGCAATATATGAATTTGAAGAACCTATCAATTTACCCATCTTCATAAAGAAAGAAGGATCCTTCTGTTCAGATAGGAAAGCAAGAGATGACCAGACATTCGACCATGAAGCACTGGTCGGCGCTTTTCCTAAATCGACCAATTCGTAATACAAGGATTCCATCCCAGTGTCTACCAAGCCAATTAGCGTTACAAGGATTACTGCAAGAACAGGCAAGACTGCATTCGACCATTTGAGCTTAGCCCCTTTAACCGGACTTAAATCTTCCATATTTGGTTCATCCTCATCAGAAGTATTTGCACTACTAACTTGACCTGTTGTTCTGGCGCGCATTTCAGCCGCATGCATTGGCCCATAATCTTTTTTCAAATAGATGATAATTAAAATAAAAACCAAAGTAAGCATAGGATAAAAAGAATACTTCAAGGAACTTATAAAAATTGAATAAGGTGTTAGGCTTGCATCAAAACCTTCAAGACCACTGGTTGCATCCGCAATGTAACTTAACTCCGCTCCTATCCATGTTGTAATGAAAGCAATTGCAGATACTGGCGCCGCAGTACTGTCCACGATGTAAGCTAATTTCTCTCGAGATATTTTAAACTTATCCGTAACCGAACGCATCGTGTTACCGACGATTAAGGTATTAGCATAATCATCAAAAAAAATCGAAACACCTAATAGCCAGGTTATAAACTGAGAACTCCGAGCGGATCTGGCATATTTAGCTAAAGCTTTAACCACACCAGCCATGCCACCATTTTTGGAAATAATCGCCACCATCCCTCCTATTAACAATGAAAATATAATTATCGAAAGATGATCAGCATCTGCTAAAGCGGCTATAATGTATTTATAAACTACACTGAATATACTATCCAAAAAGTAATAGATCGATTCAAACCTTAGGCCACCAGCTATGAAAGCTCCAGACCAAATTCCTATGAATAATGAAATAATGACTTCTTTAAAGATTAGCGCAAGAGCGATGGCAATTAAAGGAGGTAAAATAGAAAGCCATAATGGAATTTTCTTTAAACGTAAGCCGCCATTTTTTCTTTTGGCAATATGTACCAAGCTGCTACTTTTGTTGCTTTTAAAAAAATAAAGCTGCCCTCTGAAATTCGCATCCTGCTCAAATTTGGCCTTGTTGTTCTCAAAAGATAGAAGTACCTCTTCCCCATTCACTGAAAGCTTCGCTAATCCTTTGCCACTAAAATCTTCAGTCTTAACAAACACCTCTTCACCTATTTGCTCAATTTTAAAATTTTCTAGCGCAAATGTGTTGGTGTTTTTTGTTAATGTATCGTCATTTTCAAGATTGACTACTTTTAAAGAATCTAATATTAAACTATCTTGGGACTGAAATCCGTAACATGGTGAGTACTGCCCAATTATCAAAATGAGGAGTATGTATAGCAGGTGACTAAATTTCATCTGTTTAATTGTTAGATTGTTGTACGTCAATATAAGTGACTAAACATAACAAAATAAAAAGAAGTAAAAAAATGCTTAGAATTCTATTCTTATTTTTATTTACCGTATCTGCTGATTTTGCTTTTACTCAAAGTTTTACAGAAGATTTAGACTTACCTTTTACTATTGATGGGAAAGCATTAAGAAATCCTCTAATGGGTGGCTTCAATGCGCCACAATTTTCTAATGTTGATTTAAATAACGACGGACACATTGATATTTTAGTATTTGACAGAGTTGGAGATGTTTTTATTCCTTTGTTGAATGATGGCACAGATGATCCAGATGGCTTTGATTATGCTCCTCAGTACATCGATAATTTTCCTAAGCTGATCAATTGGGTCCTCTTGAGGGATTTTGACTTAGATGGCATCCAGGATATTTTTGCCTACTCTACCGAACCGGGAATTGCAGGCATTGAAGTTCATAAAGGATCATATCAAAATGATGAAATTACTTTTGATAAAATAGAATTTGGAGCTTATGATTTTGACATACTTTCCTATCCAGGCAATAATGGTTTAGCAGTAAATCTATATGTATCAAACATTGATTATCCAGCGGTTGATGATGTCGATTGTGATGGTGATCTTGACGTGGTCACCTTTAATCCAGGAGGTGGTTATGTTGAGTTCTACAAGAACCTTTCCATAGAAAGAAATCATGGAAACGATTCTTTAATCTTTATACTATCTAATACCTGTTATGGCGGCATTTATGAAAGCGGATTGAGCGAAGAAATTGCCTTGCCTTGTAACATTGGTGAATGTGGCAACTGCTTTAACGATGATGAAGGTACTTCAAGACATGCTGGATCGAGTTTACTTACTTTGGATAAAGATCAAGATGGAGACAAAGAACTATTATTAGGAGATCTTTCTTTTACAAACATTACATTACTTGAAAACAATGGAGATTGTGATGAATCTTATTTGTCTGAACAGATTGTGTTTTTCCCAGAGGTTAAACCTGTTGATGTTCCAATTTTTCCAAGTCCTTTTTATCTCGATGTTGACAAAGATGGCATCAATGACTTTATAGCAGCTCCTAATAATGAGAATAATTCCTTAGACACAGATAATGTTTGGTATTACAAAAACAATGGAGCAAATGATCTGCTCGATCTAGAATACAAAAGAGATGATTTATTCTGTGATGAAATGATCGACATGGGCACTAGTTCAAGACCTACTTTTATTGATGTCAATGCGGATGGTTTGCTAGATTTGGTAGTCGGCACTTTAACGAAGTTCGTTCCTTTCGGCGAAAAAGACGCACGTCTTTATTACTTCCAAAACACAGGTTCACTCAATAGTCCAAAATTTGAATTGATGGATGATAACTACCTGAATTTCCAGCAATATAATAGCGATGCTTTCACTTTCGCACCTACCTTTGGTGATTTAGATGGAGATGGTGATATGGATCTTTTGGTAGGAGAAGAATTTGGATCATTGTTCTATGGTGAAAATATTGCAGGCCCAAACATGCCTATTGATATTCCATTAATTATTCCAGAATTCATGGGCATTGATATCGGTCAAGTCTCAACCCCATTAATTTACGATCTTGACCAAGATGGTTTAAATGATTTAATAATAGGTGAAAGAAATGGAAACGTCAACTTTTTCAAGAACGTGGGTTCATTAACTAAACCAATGTATGGTTCTGACCAGCAAGCTTTCCCTAACACAGAATTCATGGGGCAAATGGATACCAGACAACCTGGTTTTGTTACAGGTTACTCTTGTCCGGTTATTATTGAGAATGATACAGAAAGATACTTCTTGACTGGCTCTCAAACTGGAAGAATATTTAAGTATGAAAATATTTTTGACCCTTACGGGGAATTTACTGAAAGTGATGATTACGTAGATGGTTTAAACTTTGGTGAATTTTCAAAACTTACTTTTGCGGACATTGATAATGATGGTGAACTAGAAATGATCGGTGGTAATTCTAGAGGCGGCTTAAATGCTTACAATACTGATATAGGAGGTTTTCCAGTCAGCATTCAATCACCTTCATTGGTAAATAAACTCTCTTTCTATCCACAACCAGCAGATGATTTTGTAAAAATAAATTTTGATGGTGAATTCTTTGAGTACCAAATTTACGATAGTCTTGGAAGATTAATAAGAATAGACTCTGACAGAACGATTAATACTAATTCTTTTGATCGAGGAATTTATGTTATAAGGATTGAAACTTCTGAAGGAATAAAAACTAAAAAATTCATAGTGAACTGAATTTAGAGCTTTGAATTCAACAAAAAACAAATGAAGAAGTGCTAAGAATTCTAAACCTATTTATATTTATTATTATAGGCAATCTAGCTTTTACTCAAAGCTTTTCAGAAGACTTTGACTTGCCTTTTATTATTGAAGGTAAAACATTAAGAAATCCATTGATGGGTGGCTTTAACGCGCCACAATTCTCCAATGTTGATTTGAACAACGATGGATACATTGATATAATTATTTTTGATAGGTCTGGCAACGTCTTTATTCCATTATTAAATGATGGTACAGATGACCCTAAAGGATATGACTATGCCCCTGAGTTCATCGATAATTTTCCAAAATTGATTAATTGGGTCCTCTTAAGAGATTATGATTTAGATGGGGTCGAAGATATTTTTTCCTATTCTACTGTGCCTGGCATTCCAGGAATTGAAGTTCATAAAGGATCTTATTTAAATGATGAAATCATTTTTGAAAAAATAACCTTTAATGATTATGAACATGATTTGCTGTCTTTTCCTGGAAATAATGGTTTAGCAGTAAATCTTTATGTCTCAAACATTGATTACCCCGCAATTGATGATGTTGATTGTGATGGCGACCTAGATGTGGTAACTTTTAATTCAGGAGGTGGTTATGTTGAATTTTTTAAAAACCTTTCCCAAGAAAGAAATTATGCAAATGATTCTTTAATATTTGTTTTATCTAATACTTGCTACGGTGGCATATATGAGAGTGGCTTAAACGAAGAAATCGCTTTACCTTGTAATCCAGGAGAATGTGGCAATTGCTTCACAGATGATCAAGGTATTTCAAGGCATCCTGGATCAAGTTTGTTGACGCTGGATAAAGACAACGATGGAGATAAAGAACTTTTATTAGGCGACATTTCATTTAAAAACATTACCATGCTCAATAACAATGGTGATTGTGATGAATCTTATCTATCAGAACAAATTGTATTCTTTCCAGAAATCAAACCGGTGGAAATTCCTTTTTTTCCAACTTCTTTTTATTTAGATGTAGATAAGGATGGAATCAAGGACTTTATCGCTGCTCCTAATAATGCACAAAATTCCTTAGATACTGGGAATGTTTGGTTTTATAAAAATCATGGAGCAAATCTTTTGCTTGATCTGGAATTTAAAACAAATGAATTATTCTGCGATGAAATGCTTGACTTGGGCTCAGGATCTCGGCCTACTTTTGTCGATGTCAATGCTGATGGTCTTCAGGATTTGGTGGTAGGAACCTTAACAAGGTTTGATCCTGAAGGTGAAAAAGATGCCCGGCTCTATTATTTCGAAAACACTGGCACTCGGAATGAACCAATGTTTGAATTGATAGATGATAACTTTTTGAATTTCCAACAATACAATAGTGATGCTTACACTTTTACACCTACCTTCGGTGATTTGGATAGTGATGGTGATGTAGACATTTTGGTTGGAGAACAGAATGGCACTTTGTTTTATGGAGAAAACCTAGCAGGTCCAAACATGCCTTTAGACATACCTTTTATCTTTCCCGAATTCATGGGCATAGATGTTAGGCAAGTTTCCACTCCTTTAATCTATGATTTAGATAATGATGGTTTAAATGATTTAATCGTTGGAGAAAGAAACGGTAACGTCAATTTTTTTAAGAATGTTGGTTCTTTAAACGAACCAATGTTTGGATCCGATCAAACAGTCTTGCCTAATACCAATTTTATGGGTCAAATGGATACAAGGCAACCAGGTTTTGTTACTGGTTATTCATGCCCTGTTATCATTGAAAATGAAACAGAAAAATTCATCTTGACTGGTTCGCAACTTGGAAGAATATTTAAGTATGAAAATATTTCTGATCCTTATGGGAAATTCGAAGAAAGCAGTGACAATCTTGATGGTTTATTTTATGGAGACTTTTCTAAACTTACTTTTGCTGATATAGATAATGATGGTGAACTAGAAATGATTGGAGGGAATTCTAGAGGAGGATTAAATGCTTTCAATACTAACATCAAAGCGTTTCCTGTCAGTACTTCCTCGCCACCATCCGTAAAAAAACTCTCATTATATCCCCAACCTGCCAATGACTTTTTGAAAATAGATTTCATTGGTGAAATCTTTAAGTACCAAATTTATGATAGTCTTGGAAAATTAGTCATCAGTGATTCTAATAGAACTATTAATACAAGTTCTTTTTCACCTGGTCTTTATGTAATTAATGTAAAGACGTCAGAGGGAGTTCTAACGAAGAAATTCATTTTATACTAGGATTATCCTAAGAATTAATTCTGGTGGTTTCTTTTTTAAAAAACCAAACTTCCTACTCTAACCATCGTGCTTCCCTCTTCAATGGCTTCTTTGAAATCACCAGACATTCCCATGCTTATTTGCTCAAATGAATCAAGCGATGGGTTTTGTTCTAGAGTCTCATCGAATATTTTCTTGATCTGCCGGAATTCACTTTTTACTTGAATCATATCATTTGTGAAGGTAGCCATACCCATGATCCCTCTAAGTTTGATCCCTAAGTATTTATTTTCTATAATATCTTCAATCAATTCGAAGTAGGCATCTTCACTTAAACCAAACTTGCTTTCTTCTTCAGCGACATGTACTTGTAGCAAAATATCTATACAGCGATTGTTTTTTAATGCTTCCTTGTTGATTTCAAGCAATAATTTTTTACTATCAACAGAATGTATCAGCTCAATAAAAGGAGCAATATACTTCACCTTATTTGATTGGAGATGACCTATGAGGTGCCAATTAATATCTTTAGGAAGTTCTGTTTGCTTAGTTATCAATTCTTGCACCCGATTCTCTCCAAAAGTTCTATGCCCTTGCTTATAAATATCCAAAATCGCTTCATTAGTACGAGTCTTTGATACAACAACTAATTCTACATCATGATCATGACAATGCGCTAGGACTTCTTGATACATAAATTACTTATTTACTATATTATACAAAAGCTAATTCAAATGGTTCTCAATCTTGTTTATTAAAACTATAATTATAGAAATCTTAAAGTCCAAATTTGAAAAATATTTAAAATATTCATTTCGTTAAGCTATAAAACCACAAAATTATGATGAGAATAAATTCAAACTGGGAGAAAGCAGCAAAAAAAAGAAAAGTCCTCGCATTAGGTTTAACCATTGCATTCCATTTAGGGGTTTTTATAGTTCTATTTGGAGGTGTTGATTTTCAGGACTTAAAGGAAAAAATCAAATCTACTTTCAAAACTGAAGAAGTAAAGCAAAAAGCTTAAACTGGAAAAAGACCATGTAACTCTCCCTGAACAAGATTAATAATCTTTCCTAAATCCTCGGGATTATTTTTAAAATCAATTTCATCTGCATTGATTACAAGTAGTTTGCCTTCTTTGTAATTAGCTATCCAATCGTCGTATCTTTTATTTAAATTCTTTAAATATTTAATATTGATGCTTTCTTCATAATCTCGTCCTCTTGAATGAATATGGTTCACGAGTGTTGGAATACTTGCTTTTAAGTAAATCAATAAATCTGGTGCTTGTACTTGCGAAGTCATCAATTCAAAGAGATCCTTATAATTGTTAAAATCACGGGTACTCATTAAGCCCATGTCATGAAGATTTGGCGCAAAAATGCATGCATCTTCATAAATCGTTCTATC
>CALDYJ010000051.1 GCA_937941095.1 uncultured Saprospiraceae bacterium
GCTTTTATCATGAGGAATGAGATAAGCTATTCCTCTTGGTTTGCCTTTGTTCATATCCAAGAGGACTTTGAAATAAGCAGAAGGGACTGCAACATCATTCTTTCCAATATAGTCAATGGGTTTATCGTTTAAAAATGGTCCAGAAACCACATATAGGCTTCCATATTTTTTTGCCCAATCTCTCACCTGCTCTTCCAATTCTCGCCAAATTCCACCATTAAAGTTTATTTTTTGAGGAGACATATTGCTCATGAAAAAAGTCTCTGACATTGCTTTTTCATTAAAAGCCATATCTCCTGCTGGGACTAGATGCCCTCTTGAATAACCAGATCTTTTGTAATCTTCTCTCATGGCGGATTTGCTACTCACTAAAGGATCCATTCTAAAATTATCAGCCCTTGGTACATGTTTAGAAAACAATTGATCTTTGGTTAATTCATAAGCAACCCATTCTGCTTGCTCAAATTCTTCTAAATAAGAAAGTGTGTAGTAAGCATGTGAAATTAATTCTCCTTTTGATGAGGGGAGCATTTTTTCATTTTGGGCTATGGGCGTGTGCACTTTATTCGTTAGACCTGTGGAACTTGTGTTTGAACTAAAAGTTCTATAGATTAGGTAGCCCCCAAAAATAAGTATCAAAAACAATATTCTTGCAACCATTGCTGCACTTGTATTTGCACGCCGATGGTTTTTCTTGATTTTTGCCATTTATTTATTTTGCTTTTTATTTTTTCTTTTTTTCGAACTTCCTTTTACGCCATCAAAGAATTCCTGCAAGTTGTCAAATTCGTAGCGATAATTAAAACCAACTCCTCTTTTAGTTTGAGGCCCAATGATCGTTTGGTCATTTTTATTATAAACGATTAATTTAAATCTTCTATCTTTTGCAATCACCCATTCCACCACAACATCAAAAGTATTAAGTACCGAATCGTCTGTGTTTACAACTGAATCATCGCCAATCCCAAAATCGGTACCAATCTTCACCGCTACACGGTCATTAAATAAATAATTTTCTAGCTGTAAAGATAATTCACTCACTCGATCTAAACTCTCAAGATCACCTACATCATACACGGTGTAGTTAACATTAAATTCAGCTCCTGAATAAATCCCATCTTTTGAAATTATGTCAGATAAAAATTCACTCACATACAAAGAAAGTTGATTGGAAATAAATTGAGAAAAAGTGTTTACTCCAAAGGTCAACGCTTCATCGCCGCCAATTGCGCCATCTGTGGCAGGTAGGAAACCAATATTCATCATAAGACCAAAAACTTGTCTGTTTAGTTCGTTTTCATCAGCTTGTAAAACCCTCATTTTATTATCTACATATCCTTTTACTTCACCCGTCAATTCCGGAAATTGCAACTTAAAGCTAATGTTAGGTTTGAATAATTCTCCTTCTAAAAACATGGATAGGTTAATTGGGGTTTGGCTCCGAGCCTCTGCTTTAATTTCCTCACTTGCAATGTCTAAATACTCAGAGATTAAATTATAGACGGGAGATTTGAGGCCTTCATACTCAGCTTCAAGATTTATTTGTGCTTCATATGGATCTCCAGACCAAGTGATGGAACCTCCTCTTTTCACAACGAAAGGTTTATTAAATTTTAGTAGATCTCTGTAAGAGTAAGTAAACAGATAATTACCTTCTTCTATGATGTAATCCCCATACATGGTAAACTCACCAGTCCTTTTTACATCAATATTGATGTTACCAATACCTTTTCCTTGTACAATATCTCCAGCTTTTTCGTCAAAAATAAGTTTTACTTCAGCTTCATCCGTTATGCCTAAATTTAAGTCAATGTTAACCCCTCTAAATTCAGTTTTTTGAATCTCGACTGAGTCCTTTTCTTCTCGTTTTACAAATTTTATGAAACTCAAGTCTTCTGCTTTCGTGGATTCCTCCAAAGGAATGATTACTGAAGTACTGTCACTGGTCACAGCATCGATGCTTATGTTCGTTTTATTGAATGGTCCTCTAAATTCTGCGCTACCAGACCCAACACCTACTCCATAAAAAAGAGATTCGGGACTCTTTTTGGTATCGAGACAAAGGAAGCGATCATTATCTGTAACAATGTCGAGATCAAGGTCTAAATTTTTCAATTTCTCATGCCTAATTCCTCCTCTTAAGGTGGCGATGTTTCCATTTTTATCGCGAATTGTTTCTCCACTTGCTCCAATCATTTCATTATCAAGACTGACAGTAGCTTCATCAAAATAATAGGTGGTCCCCAAATAATCTATGCCAACTGCTCCATCAGAGATGTCGACTTCGCCACGAATGTTTGGATTTAAAGGAGTGCCAAATACTTTTATTTTTCCATTAAACTCTCCTTCCATGCCCGATATGCCACTTGGTATAAAGTAAGAAACAATATCTAATGGATATTTAGTGAGTTCTATGTCTTGTGCAAAATAGTTTTTATCGTGCTTACTTTTGCCAACTGTTGGAGGTAAGTAATAACCATCAATGGTCAATAAACGATCTTTGGCTTCTTCTAAAAACCCAATTTGTAGTTTGGTATTAATCTTAGATTCGATGTCATCTGACTCTGCTGAAAAAGTTAAGCGGCCCCAATCGTGTGTATTAGTATCTGTGTGTGTGGTGATGATTAAAAAAGTATCCATACGAAGGTCAAAGCTTAAATCTTCCAGTGTAAACACATCTTTAGCACTCAAATTGATGTCCACCGCTCCGGCAAAATCTAACAAATTATAATTTATGTATTCGTTGATGTCCAGCATATCAATGTTAGCCACATTAATGTCTATTCCCTTTTGACCATTGCTTTGAATGATAATTTCTTGTTCTCCGTTGGAGATAAAGAAGTTTTCAATTTCAATAAAATCTTTTCCAAATCGCAAACTATTGTCTGCTGGAATATCCCATTGATCACCTAAGATGGTCAAATTGGATGGCTCAAAAACCAATTCAAAATCTTCATCATTAATCATTGCTAATTCGCCTCGAATTAAAACTTGATCTACTTGCTTTTGCTTAAAGTTTGACAAGCCAACATTAAAGAATAATTTTTCTTCTTCAATTGAAGCAGTAAGCATGGCTGAAGGGAAATGATTTTTACCATTGATTATTGGGTCAAGTACTCCAAATACGATGTCATCCTTTTCTTTATTGCCATCAATGTAGATAGTGCCTTCATGAAGGTCGATGTTTCCAAACTTGAAGCGAGGAAAGTTAGCTTCCAGATAAATACTGTCTTCTTGATTATCCAAATAGCCAATAATTTGGGTGTTCTTAATGGTATCTAAATCAGGATGAATGAATGTGCTTAAATTTTTGGAATCGAATACTTCAACATCAAAATCAAATCGATGAGGGCTTATTTCCTTCCCCGATTTTTTTAATTTCAATCGCTTCGAAAACTTTGGATGCTGTTCATAAATGTAATCCTGTAGTGCAAAAGGAAATTGATCCAAAATGAAATTACCTTCAAGACTGGCGTTAAATAAATCTGATTCTAAATCAAAAACCTTATCCCCATTTGTTAAAACTTCAGAAACAATATTAACCGTATCAATGTGATAGCTTATACTGTCATCTAGCCTTAGGTTTAAATCTAAAATATTTGCTTCTCCTGTAATGTCCTTTATTTTTTTTCCTTTTAATGACAAATCAAAATTTCCAGAAACAAAGATGTCTTTCTTGCTAAGATTCAATTGCTTTAGGTTCAATTTTTTAATCTTAGATTCAAAATTAAAATCTGGAGTTTCTTCTTCAAAATTTATGTCTCCTTCAAAATCTAATGCAATGTTATCGTCTTTAATGTCCAATGCTCCATTTAACCTGTTTTTATTTAGCTCTCCATTAAATTTTACATTTTTATATTCATAACCTTGATAAGTAAAATCATTCACCACAGCATTTAACTTTGCTGAGGCATTGTCAATTTTTATGCCTCGCCCTTCTTTTATGAATGCACTCATGGTCACCTTTCCAAACTTATCATTATCAGTCCATGAAGCCAAATCAAAATCAGTTAAAGAAAACCTACCTGAATAGTTTGCATCTTGCTTATTTTCAATAAGCACTAGTTTCAAATCCGAATTAACTTGGCCCAGATCTGAATTAAGTTGACCATCAGCAGTAAAGTCATGTAAGAAGCCAAAAAATGTTCCCCCAAAATTTAGATTTCCTAATTTATAAAATTGATCAGGAGGATTAAAACCTGGAATCAATTCCTTTAAGGTTAGCATGTTTGTGGTTAAGTAATCTAGTTTTAAATCAAAAAATTCTTCATTTTTCAAAGTGATGTTTCTGGTTCTGAGCGTACCTTTCATCGAAACTCGTTCTCCAAGTTTTAAACTAATGTCTCTGGCTCCTAAAGAATTTATTCTTCCTACCAGTTTTCCATCGACAAATAATGATTCGTTGATGTTTTTCTCAAAAAATGGATTTTGCTTCAAGGCTCCTCCAAAGTATACAATGTCTTGCAATCCTATTTTAGAATCATTAAATCGAACATCTAATCTTACCTTGTCTTGAAAATCCCACCAATCAGAAAATTTTCTAAATTTTAAAGTAATTGTATCTCCAATAGTGCTGTAAGGAGTCTTCAATTTCACACCATTCAAAAGTACTTTTTGTTCAGATATAAAAACATCTTTTGCACTGACATTTGATATCACTAAACCAGACTTTTCTTTACATGAAAGAGATTCAATTTGACCTGTAAATTCGCAAGGAGTAAAGCTGAAATTATTTATCTGTGTTTCTACCTCATAAACATCAATGTGTTTGTAATCTAAAACATCCACAGGCATTTGTCTTTTTGAAGATTGCCTGTGGTTGTGCAGCGTCAAATTTCCATTATGTAATGTAAATGAGTTGGCTGTTATTACCAAAGGAGGCTTAGGTTCTTTAAAAGCACTCGTTGTATCTAACAGAATGTCAATTTTTCCTTCAGGATAAAATATATTGTTCATAAAATCTTCATCCCATAGTTTATTGAAAAGTTCATCATTTCTTGAGTATTCAAAAATATTCATGTTAAATCCATCGATGACAATAGAATTGAGGTTGATTAGATTTTCATCTATTTTGAAGTCTTCAAAAATGAATTTGCCTTTTTCGACTTGACCGTGCATGTTTTGCCCTCTCAGCAAATCTTTTTGTTTGAAATTTATATTCTCAAGGGACAAATAATCCAATTCTAGATTGATAGGTCTCCTAGCTTTTTGATTAAGTTTTTTTTCTTCTTCTGTTTTAGAAAGTTTTTCTAAAAGCTCGTTAATATTTGTGAGAAACTGGGCGGAGTCTCTTCTTAATTTGACTGTTCCGTCGCGGAGATAGATCTCATTGATTGTGTATTCTCTTCTTAAAATCTTCCCAATGGATAGGTCAAAGTCAACATTTAGGTTGTCGACATGCAGGAGGGTATCTTTGTTATAATCTTGGATGTAAAAATTGTCAAAAGAAAGGTTATCAAAAAACTCAAGGTTAATGTAATCCAAACTGACCTTGGTTTCGAGTTTTTCACTGAGAGACTTAGTGACCTTTCCGACTGCCCAATTTTGGAATTTTTCATTTTGAACAAGAATCGTAAGCACGAAAGATATTAACAATAGCAAGATCAATATCCCGATGAACCATCTGAATATTTTCTTTGTCCAAGAACGGCTAGCTTTTGGTGTATTTTCTGGCTTATGCTCCTCCTTCATTAATCTTGTAAATGTAGCTACTATTGTCTAACAAATAAAACTAGTTAAAAACTCTTTTAACAATTGTGATTAACATTATTTTAATTGAATCACTTTACCTCCTTTATAAACTTTATTGTTCGTGTTTCTGACCAAAATGTTCCTTTTTGTCCAAATGTTGTAAAGCCAACATGACCTCCGTATTTAGGAGTTTCTAGGTGAACATATGGATGATTTTGGGCTAGTTCTCTTGGAAAACAACTATCAGCTAAAAAAGAATCATCTAAAGCATTGATTATCAGGCATGGAATCTTGATTTGGTCAAGAACTCGATTAGCACTTGAAAGTCTCCAATATTCCTCTCCTGAGGAAAAGCCATGGACAGGTGCAGTATAAAAATGGTCGAATTCAAAGAAATCTTTTGATTGAAGTACTTTTTGGAGATCAATTACATCTTTAGTCAGATGACTCTTCAATCTGACTTTCTCCTTTAGAGATTTCAAAAATCTATTCAAATAGACTTTATTTCCTTTCTTACTGATTTGAACACTACAATCTCTAAGTTCACAAGGCACTGAAATGCCAATAACAGATTTACATGCAGAAGGAAGCTGTTTTCCTTTTTCACCTACAAATTTAAGTGCAACGTTTCCGCCTAGGCTAAATCCGATAAGATGTATGAATTCATAATGGTGTTCTGTTACGGCTAAATCCACAATTTTTGTGATGTCTTCTGTTTCTCCGCTATGGTAAGATCTTGCAAGCCTGTTAGGTTCACCAGAGCAACTTCGAAAATTCAAAGATAGAGTATCCCAATGTTCGTCATTTAAAGCACTAACCATCCCCTTTATATAAGGCCTATGGCTATCACCTTCTAAACCATGCATCAAAATAACTAGTGTTTTTGAGCCAATTTTTGACCAATCAAGATCAAGAAAATCACCATCTTCTAGTTCAAGTCTTTCTCGTCGGTAAGAGAAAGCATTTATCTTTCTAAATAAAGCTGGCCATATAGTATTTATGTGCTTATTCTTAAAGAGAAACGCTGGCTTATAAGACGAATTTTCTATTAAAGGCAAGCTTAATTGTTTTTGTATACGACCCCCTCTTTCATGACAAAATTTACATTCAGCATAAGCTCAACATTCTCTAATGGATCACCTTCTACAGCAATAATGTCTGCCAATTTTCCTGCTTCAATTGTACCTAACTTATCATCAATTTTTAGCATTTCAGCGGGGCTGATGGTAGCAGATAAAATCGCTTCTATGACCGGCATTCCAGCTTCATGCATGAAAATAAATTCTTTCGCATTATCGCCATGAGGCGAAACGCCTGAATCTGTCCCGAAAGCAATTTTAACTCCTTTTTTGTATGCTTTTCCAAAGGTTTCTTGAATCTTCGGTCCAATTTCTAATGCTTTCGGAACGACTACATCTGGATAAAATCCTTTGATTTTTGCCTTTTCGGCAACAAATTTACCTGCTGCAATGGTTGGTACATAATAGGTTCCTTTTTTGATCATTAGTTCCATGACTTCTTCAGTCATCTTAGTACCGTGTTCAATGCTTGTAATGCCTGCTAAAACAGCTCTTTTCATGCCTTCAGCTCCATGGGCGTGAGCAGCAGTTGTAAACCCGTATTCTTTTGCAGCTTGAACTACAGCATTAACTTCTTCTTGGGAAAATTGTGGCCCTGAGCCATCTTTTGCCACACTCAAAACACCACCAGTAGCTGTGATTTTAATGCAATCAGCTCCATTTTTATAACGCTGTCTTACTGCTTTAAAAGCATCTTCTGGACCATTTATAACTCCTTCTTTTGGACCTGGGTCTCCCATCAAATCCGCTCTCAAGCCATTTGAAGGATCTGCATGCCCACCTGTAGTTGCTAATGATTTTTCTGCAGTATAAATTCGAGGGCCATTGATGTGGCCTTTTGCAATAGCATTTCCCAAAGAAACATTCACACCTGTGCCTCCTAAATCCCTAACAGTAGTAAAACCTGCCATTAAAGTTTTTGTACAGTATGAAATGGCCTTTAAAGCAACATCTGCTTCATTCATTCTAAAGCCCTCTTCGTATCTTTTTTTATTGGATTCATGCTCGATGTGCACATGCATGTCCATTAATCCTGGCATTACGGTTTTAGATTTTAAATCAAATACTTCAACATCATCATGCTCTGGATCTATATATCCTTTTACAACTTGCTCAATTATTTTGTCTTTTGTAATAACAGTCATTTCTTTTTGAACCTTCTTAGACTTGCTATCGATCAAGTTACCACAATGCAAATATTTTGTTTGAGCGGATGTACTATACGAACAGCTCATGGATATAAGAAACAATAAATATTTTGGCATTTTCATCGTAATTTTTTTCTAAGATAATTTTTTAATTCAACTGTTTCCAAATTTTTATTACTTCTATTGCTTCTTTTACATCATGCACTCTTAATATTGAAGCGCCTTGGTTTAAAGCTTCAAAATTAGCAACTGAAGTAGCATTTAAAGCCTGATGAGCTTCTATTCCTAAGAATTTATACAACATACTTTTTCGTGAAATTCCCGCTAGGATGGGAAGGTCTAAAATCTTGAAGGTGTGCATTTTTTTTAAAAGTTCATAGTTATGCTCAATTGTTTTACCAAACCCAAAACCAGGATCTAAAATTACATCGTGAAATCCAATTTCAATCATTTTAGCACTTTGCTTAATGAAAAAATCAAGAATTTCTAAGGCGACGTCTTCATACTTAGGATTGTTTTGCATGCTTTGTGGTTTGCCTTGCATGTGCATTAAAATGAAAGGAATATTTTTATAGGCTCCTATCTTAGGCAACATTTGTTCATCGAAGCTTCCGCCTGAAATGTCATTAATCATATGGGCTCCAGCTTCAATGGATGCTACAGCTACTTCTGAATGAATGGTATCTATCGAAAAAATAGCTTCAGGGAATTCCTTTTTAGCAAACTTCAATAAAGGGACGATTTTTTCGAGTTCTTCTTTAGGTTTAGATAATATTGCACCTGGTCTGGAAGACATCGCACCTAGATCAATAATACTGGCGCCTTCAGAAAGTAATTTTTCAATTTGCTTTATGGAAGCATCCACTTTTAGGTATTTTCCACCATCGTAGAAAGAATCTTCTGTAATGTTGATGATCCCCATGACAATAGGGTCTTCAATGTTTATTAATTGACCAGCACAATTAATTGTCATTTGTGGATTGAACATAAAGGCATAAGATTTTACTCAAATGTAAAAATAATTAAGCTTATCAAATCGCTTGTCAAAAACTAGCCAATTAAAATCCAACAAATAAACATAAATCATTAAGCATTAGTGACTGAAATTGATTATTTTGCGTCTAGAATGTAAAACATTCAAAGATGTTTAGTAGAAAGCACAGGCCACCAATAGAAGAACATGAACCTTCTTTTCTTAAATCACTTTTCACCCTTTTAATTACAGGATGCATCATCTTCCTAGGCTTCAAGTTTTTTACTGGTGGGGCAACAAATCCATTAGCAAAATTTAATAAGAGCAAATCCGCAAAATCATTTAAACTAAACTATAGTCCGGTGGATTTTGTCTATAACTTTGATGATGCATACACCCTAAAAGTACTTTCTGATCCTAAAAAACATCAAAAAGAGTTTAACAACTTTATTTATGATTACAACATGAGTGTCCTAAATCATGTTGGAAAAAGAATGGGCTTTGCAGATTCCCTTCTAGTTACTGCCAGAGATAAATACAATGAACATCACGCTTATCTAAAAGGCTTGTATTACAAGGACTTTATAAAAACTAGAGATCCTTCTTCTTCTTTCTACAAGGATTGGTATCAGGCCAAAAATTCTGATGCCGTCAATGCTTTCAAGGAAGTTTCTTCAAAATACACCTGCTTTATTATCAATCAAGTATTAACGAGTGTTATCAAGACCAAAGATGGACTCATTCAAGTTAAAGGAAATGATGTGCTTTCCCCTTGTGGAATAGCAGTGGACGAAGCCATTAATCCAATGATGAAAAGGCTAAAAGAAAAATCTGCTATAAATGATTTTATGACCTCCAAAGGAATGCTGGCTGAAAAAATTGAAAAAACAATCTCAGAACTAGGTACCGTTGAAGTCAGAGATAAAAAAGGTTTATCTAAATCATTTAGCTCTAAAGTCTGGGGCTATAAAGTTTCTAACACCGACCTAGAGATTGTTGCTGTGAGTATTTTAAAAGTTGGTTTTAAACTTGATGACTTTTTTGAAATTAAAATGTTCAATCAAAAAGGTAAAATTTTAGTGACTTTACCTGAACCCAGCATTATATCTCATGAAGTCTATCCAAGAATTGACAAACTCGACATCGGATGGATGCGAGAATTAAAAGTTGATGATTTTAATAAAAATTTTAACCTATTAAGGCAAGAATTCAAAAAAGACATTTATAATTCTAATGCTTTTTCTGATTCAAAAGTTAAGGCTAAAGAAATAATGGCTATGCTGTTGAGTCCTATCATTGAAAACGGCTATGAATTAGAAGTTGATTTTAAAAACATAGGGAATAATCCTACAGTAATGAATTAATGAACTATTAAAAAATAGTTAATTCTGTCTATGTGCCATTTTTAAAGTCATTTAAAGTGATTTTTCAAACCATTATACGTCTTAAACACATTAAAACAATTAAGCATTGATCAATACTAATAAAATCAGGCTTTTGTTATTTTTTTTTAGTTAAATATCCAATTATGGCCCTCCTTTTGGATATATTAATTATTACAGATAAAGCTAA
>CALDYJ010000052.1 GCA_937941095.1 uncultured Saprospiraceae bacterium
CAATTTAGCTTATCTATCTTTGTGTAAAGCCTACATGTTCAATTTTTTTAAGACATTAATTAATTTCAAAGCAAATCAATACCGAGATTCGAATTATTGGAAAGCTTGGTTGATTATATTTTCAATTATTGTAATTTCAATGCTTCTTTTTAAATTTCTTGAATAAATAAATGAGCAAATACGCCAGAATATTAAACAACATTAAACGATACGTTTCTTTAACTGTCGAAGAAGAAGAAATCACCTCCATCATCACATCTTCCAGAATAAAGAAGAAACAATACATCATCCAACCCGGCTTTGTCTGTCGCAACAGAACTTACATAGTAGAAGGTGCCTTTCGAGTATTTTACCTCGATGAAGATGGGAAGGAACATACCGTCAGCATCGGTGTAGAAGATTGGTTTGTAACTGATTTTTTTAGTTACATCAATCAAACACCTGCCTTAAATTATGCAGAAGCATTGGAGGATTCGCATATCTTTCAAATGCCCTATGAAGACATAGAGCCCCTATGCAAAGAAATTCATGCCCTCAGCGAATACTTTAGGATAACAACCGAAAAAGCTTTTGCATTTTCAAGGAGGAGAGTGATCTCCAACATCAGTATGACAGCAGAACAACGCTACGATGACTATACGGAAAAATATCCTCACATAGTCAAGCGTGTTCCTCAATACGTTTTGGCTTCTTATCTAGGCATGTCGCAGGAGTTTTTAAGCAAGATTAGAAAGAGGAAGATGCATAAATCTTGAAGCAGTTCAAGTATTTTTCTTAAACCACTTCATTTTTTTGCTGCAAGCAATCACTGAACTTTGTGATTATTAATTAATCATAAAATTTCAAATGATGCCTGAAAAATTAATGCCTACTTATCATGAAGGGCTGAAAGTCCTTAGAGGAAATTTAAAAGAGATGCTCCCAGCTGAATCCTTAAAAGTATTTGATGAAGATGCTGATCAATTAGGTAAAACATTTAATCAAATTCTAAAAATCAAAACAGGCGAAAAGGCTGCAGATTTTACCTTAAGCAATGCCATAGGTGATCCCGTCAATCTCTACCAAAGCTTGAAACAGCATAAAGTGGTCTTGGTCTTTTATCGAGGGAGCTGGTGTCCATATTGCAATCTTGCCTTAAGCCAATATCAGGGGATATTGGATGAACTAAAGAACTTAGGCGCAAAGCTCATCGCTATTTCCCCGCAGACTCCCGATGAATCTCTTTCCATCAAAGAGAAAAATGAATTAGCATTTGAAGTGCTTAGTGATAATGGAAATTTAGTGGCTCAATTGTATACCACTGTTTTTAAGAACGCCGATGCTCCGATAAAAGAAATGAAAAAATTGGGCTTTGATTTTGATGATTTTTATGGGAATGACAGCAAAGAAATACCCGTGCCCGCTGTGTTTATTATTCAACAAGATGGGATGGTAAGCTTCGCACAATCAGAAGGTGGAGATTATAGAAAACGAACAGAGCCTAGACTTATTATTGAATCCCTTAAAACTCAGCCCTCATGAAATACCTCATCTCTATTTTTTTAAGTATGCTTTTCTTCCATTCATTGACTTTTGCTCAAGACCTTAAGCTTGTTGAAGTAGAAAGCAATCAAATCATAAACATTAATGCCGATCAATCCTGGGCAATTGTCAAAGATTGGAAAAGCTTACATAAATTGGTTCCAAAAATTGTTGCTTCTACTAGTGTGCAGGGAAAAGGCTTAGCATCTACTTGGAAAATTAGTTTAGTCAATGGTGCATCAATAACAGAAAAGATGGTTTACTATAATTCCTCAGAAAAAACCATGTCTTACATCATGACAGCTACGCCTATGCCGATTGAAGATTATACGGCTGTGATAAAAGTTGAGCCTTATGGCATTTCAAAATCTTTGCTTTCCTTTTACACCTCTTGTCAGACGGCTACTGAAAATTTTGACAAGATTAAAAATACTTTTAAGGCCTTTCAAGAAACTTATTTAAATAACATAGAAAAACAATTGCCATGAGCAGAAGAAATTGGTTTATCACTGGTGCATCAAGTGGATTAGGCAAAGCAATGGTGGAAGCTGTCATGGCTACAGGAGATTTTGTTGTGGCTACTTTTCGACAAGCTGATCAAGTCAAAGCGTTTAATGAATCACAAGGTCGGAAGGCCAGAGGGCTGCTTTTAGACATCACGGACATGGAGCAGATTGATGCTAGCATCGAAAAGGCGCTTGCTGAATTTGGAAGCATTGATGTGTTGGTCAATAATGCGGGGATAGGTTTTGCTGGTGCCATTGAAGAAGCTACTTTAGAAGAAATTAGAAATGTCTTTGAGGCTAATTTTTTTGGTACGGTCAAATTAACACAAGCAGTGCTGCCTAGCATGAGAGCAAAGAAGAAAGGCAACATTGTTCAAATTTCATCGCATGCAGGTGTAAAGGCTTTTGCAGGTTTTGGAATTTATAATGCAAGTAAATTTGCTTTGGAAGGCTTTAGTGAATCACTGGCAGAAGAAGTTACTGCACTCGGCATCAAAGTGTCGATTATTGAACCTGGACCATTCAGAACAAACTTTGCAGGTCCTTCTTTGCGGCAAGCAAAAAAAATCATTCCTGCTTATGAGGCTACAGCTGGTGCCTTTCGGCAAAAGTTAGTATCGGTGCATAATAAACAAGAAGGTGATCCGGTGAAAGCGGCACAGTCCATTATAGAACATGTCAATGCCGCTGATTCGACATTGAGGCTGCCGCTGGGAAGCATTCCGCTCAAAACCATAGGTATGAAAATCGAAAGCCTTAAAACTGACTTGGAGCTCAATAGGGAAACTGCCTTAAAAGTTGTATTTTAGGTTTATAGTTTTTAAAATTTAGTTTACAAAGGAATGGAAGCTAAAACTACTTTTATAAACTAAGGAACAACATTTAGTGGAAGTAAAATTTTAAAATTGACTGAAGATGAGTTTAAAATCCAAAATGCTTCTAAGTCTGATTTTCGGAATATTAGCACTTTGCTTTACGCTATACGATATAAGAGATGCACCCATTTCTTATGCCGAAATAACTGTTTTGATTTATTTCTGCTTACTTTTTGTAGGATGTTTTGCCTTACTATCCATTATTAGTTACCTAAGAAAATTAAGTACAGCTAAAAAGAGAAAGAGGCCTTAATCTTTAATAGCCGATTTTCCTTACCCTTCAGGCGACAAAACAAACAATTTATCCAGCCATATCCTACCTAAAAAAAGAATCCGATTATTATTATCCTTATCTTGTATATAAAGGTATCAAACATCATAATAAAGCTCTATATACCTTGAAGGCATCAAAAAATAGGATTTAATGAAAAGGCTGCTTTTAAATACTTTGCTCATGTTCTACTTCATTTTATGGAGCAGCCTTGCCGTAAATGCCCAAGTAGTTCCTATTTTAAATTACAGCACAGATACCAATGGACAGACTCAGCTCGAAGTAGCTTCAGATTCCTTGCATTACTATGTGCTCAAAATTCGACATGCGGCTTCAGAAGATTTCAGTATAGCTGTTTCTTTGACGATGGGAAAGGAAGGAACTACCACACTGAGTGAATCATTAGGCGCTTATCCCATTGAATATTATCATGTTTTAGAACATCCTATCGCTAATCCCAAGGACACAGATTTAGATGGGGTAGATGATCTTAGGGAATACAACAATCAGCCAACACAAAGTCCATTTAATGCCGCTGAACCAATAGATGCCAGCGATGGACTTTTGTCGGTAGACAGCTTTACGACCTTCAAACAGCTTTCGATCAAAAAAGAAAATGTTCCCTGGTCTGAATTTTTAAATGGGAAGAGTTTTGTAAAGTACATGATCACAGATTTCAATTCTTCAAAACCAAAAATCTATTTCATCGATAGCAATGAGCACAACTTGCATGCAGACTTTGCAGAGACTATCGGGGAAGATCACTTAGGCGATGAGGTCAAAAAAGGGCAGGTGATTTATCATCCCACAAGTATTTCCAACAACGGAACCTTGGGGACCTTTGCATTTAATTACAGCAATGGGCATGGCCAGGATTTTGAGGTTGTGCAAAGGACAATAGAACTGCTTGCCGCAAACATGCCTTTTCTGGAAAACAACCTATCGCATTTTATCACGGAATTAAATGAAGATGAATACGAAAGAGACATGGACTTGTTTGAAAACTCTAGGGTTCCTGTTCTTTTTGAAGCAGATGTCTATGGAGAAATAGATTATTGGGGTTTGAACCTTGCAGAAGGTTATGGTTTGTTTAGACAAATGGGGCTTGATGAAATTCCAGGCTCTAAAGATATCGTACTTTATGAATCACTGCCTAATGCATTGCCAAGGGTAGGTGGGGTGATGACCTCTGTGATCCAAACGCCGCTTTCACATGTAAACTTGAGAGCGATTCAAAATAAAATTCCTAATGCCTTTATTAGAGATCCTTTGAGTATAGATTCCATTTCGAACTTGCTCAATAAAAACATTTACTTCAAGGTCGAGCAAGATAATTACTTTATCAGAGAAGCCACCGTGGAGGAAGTAAACGAATGGTACGAAGACATTAGACCTACAGAAGCGCAAGCCCCGCCTTTGAATTTAGATTACCGATCTATTTTGCCATTGGAAGAAGTTTATTTTGACATGTTCGATGGTTTTGGAGCTAAGGCTGCAAATGTGGCTACCATGCGAAGGTTTGGATTTCCTGAAGGCACCATACCCGATGGCTATGCTGTCCCTTTTTATTTTTACCAAGAATTTATGAAGTACAATAATTTTTTCGAAAAAATTGAGGCAATCATAAACCAAACGGACTTTATTGCAGACAGAACAATTAGAGACGATTTGCTAAAAGATTTTAGGAAAGAAATAAAAGAAGCGGATATGCCGGATTGGATGCTGGATGAGCTTGCGGAGATGCACGATTCTTTTCCAGAGGGAACTTCGGTAAGATGTCGATCTAGTACAAACAACGAGGACTTACCTGGCTTTAATGGGGCAGGACTTTATACGTCTAAAACGCAGCATCCAGATGAAGGGCATATTTCAAAATCCATCAAACAAGTATATGCCAGTCTTTGGAATCTTCGAGCTTTTGATGAAAGAGATTTTTATAGAATCGATCATTTCAAAACGTCTATGGGTGTACTTTGTCACCCTAATTATTCCAATGAGTTAGCCAATGGTGTTGGTGTAAGCACAGACCCATTATACAATACAGAAAATACTTTTTACTTAAATTCTCAAGTAGGCGAAGAACTCATCACGAATCCAGGGAATACTTCGATTCCTGAAGAAATCCTCTTGGATCGAGTAGCTGTAAACGAGAATGATTTTATCGTGATCCAAAGATCGAATTTAGCACTAGATGGGGAATTGATTTTAAATGAACAATTCTTAGATGAAATGAGAAGCTATCTTTCGGTGATACACGATGAATTTGAAATCCTATACGAAGCCCAGGACCAAAGTAATTTTGCCATTGATGTGGAATATAAGATTACGGCTAATAATCAATTGATCTTTAAACAAGCCCGCCCATGGGTTTCTTACATCTTGCAAGAAGAAGAGGAGGGAGAAAATGCCAATGAAGAACTCGATTTTAAAATCTATCCTAATCCGACCAGTCAAGTTTTGAACATTCAAAATCAAAAAGGAATTTTGAGTCGGGTAGGCATCAGCAATGCTTTGGGAATTACTATTTTTGAGAGGACCTTAGTAGAGCAAAACAATGTCATAAATGTAAGCGCACTTTCTGCTGGTGTTTACTTCATCACAGGTACAAGAAATGATAATGGTGAAAAGATCGGGCTAAGGTTTGTCAAAAAATAAGACGATCCAAGCTCATTTTTGCGCTTAGAATCTTTTATAATGTTAGACAGCATTAAGTTTATCTCCTTACAATACAGTTGGGCAAATGAATAAGCAAAAGAAAACAGTTTTAATAAGCGGAATAAGTAAAGGGATAGGAGCAGGTTTAGCTCAAAGATTTGTGGATTTGGGTTATGAGCTAATTGGAACAGTAAGAAAAGAGGAACATTCATATGGACTAGGCAAGGTGTTCAAACTTGATTTGTTAAGTGCTGAGAGTATTGCAGAAGTTTCATCAAAATTAATCGAGCATGCCAGCGGCATTGACCTTCTTATAAATAATGCTGGAATTGGCTCTGATTATAATTCCGATTTAAGTCTGGAGGAAAATTTTGAACTTAGGTTTAAAACCCATTTATTTGGATTGTATTCATTTACAGAAGCTGTTCTACCGCTTATTAATAAGTATGGGAAAATCATAAACATGAGTTCAAAATTGTCATCATTCGCAGAAATTGATAAAGTTGAAACAGAAAAATTAACACCAACAAAAATTGCCTACATTACTTCAAAAACTTCTTTAAATATGTACACTAAAATACTTGCAAAGCAAGTAGCACATAGAGGCATAGAAGTTTTAAGTGTTCATCCTGGATGGGTGAGGACCGAACTATCAAAAACAAATAAAAATGCCCCGCTAGCTATTGAAGATGCTGTAGATGGGATTGTCAAATTAATACAGCAATCTAATCCAAGTGGAACTTTTTGGGATGCCACAAGTCAAAAACAGTTAAACTGGTAATAAATAAGTGAGGCTTAAGAAACCAAATTAGATGTCATCAATTCATACAAAGAATCCATCAACCCGAATCTACTGCCATGGGACAGGAGGAACAAATCCCTTGATATTCTTAAAATCCATAAGAAATCAAAACGAAGATTTAGTGTAGGTGGCTTAAAGAGTTGAAATCAAAATGAAAAATAGATGAGCAAATACTTAGTGATTATTTACCTGCTTTTAAATGCTTGTTTTGTAGAAGAAGATCTTGTGTATACAAAGCTCCAAGAAAATATATACGAATTCAAGGATCAATATTTTTATGGAGAAAAAGTACATACTTACTTAATTGAATTAAGTGATAAGGTTTTACTTTTTGACGTCCCTACATACGATGATAAGGTAAAAGACTTTATTCAATCATTCCATAAACCAGCCATTGCTATTATTTCTCATGGATCTTGTGGGATTGAGGATGGCACGATTTGGCAAAAGGAAATTGCATTAAAAGTATATGCACATAAAGAGGATGAAAACCATCCTTGGTTAAGGATGAAACCAGACGTTTTTTTTACGGATCTGCCTATCTTTGATGAGAATATAGAAGTGATTCATGTACCAGGCCATAGTGCAGGGAGCATTTGTGTCTTAGAAAAAAATACTCATTCACTGTTTAGCGGCGATACCATTTATGGAAATAAAAAGGGGGCCATAAGAGATTTTACACAAGAATCTCAAGCAGCTTATGAAAACCTGGAAGAGAGAATCAACAGTTGTAAAAAATTATTGAACTATGAGTTCAATAATGTATATCCCTTCCATTATGAAATCATTCTGGAAAATGGCAAGGAAGAGCTTGAAGCTTATTTAGAAGGAAAATAAGGATTTTACCATTCCAATCCAATGCTGCAATCATCATCGTGTGGATATCATCCAGTACTGGATGAGTATTACCAATTTAGCAAATAAGCAAATATCAAAGGTGCTACAATAGTTGCGTCGGATTCGATGACAAACTTTGGCGTCTCTGGAAGCAATTTTCCCCAAGTGATTTTTTCATTCGGAACTGCTCCTGAATATGAACCATAACTTGTTGTGCTATCGCTAATTTGACAAAAATAAGACCACATGGGTATACCGTCCATTTCTAAATCTTGATGAAGCATTGGGACCACACATATTGGAAAATCTCCGGCTATGCCTCCTCCGATTTGAAAAAATCCTACACCTCCATCTTTGGTATTCTCTTGATACCACTTGGATAACATCATCATGTATTGGATGCCAGATTTCATGGTGGAAGGCTGTAAATCCCCTTGGATGCAATAGGAAGCGAAAAAGTTTCCACAAGTTGAATCTTCCCAACCAGGGACTATGATAGGGATATTTTTTTTTGCTGCAGCTAATAACCAACTATCTTTTGGATCTATTTGGTATTTGTTTGCTAGTTCTCCACTCAAAAGAATTTTATAAAAGTATTCATGCGGAAAATAAGCATCACCTTGTTCATCAGCAGATTTCCATACCGCATGTAAATGCTCTTCAATTGCTCGCATTGCTTCCGCTTCAGGGATACAAGTATCTGTTACTCTATTGTAATGATTGTCTAACAAATCCTTTTCTTCTTGTGGTGACAAGTCTCTATAGTTGGGAATTCTTTTGTAATGATTGTGTGCAACAAGATTGAAGACATCTTCTTCAAGATTTGCACCTGTGCAAGTAATGATGTGTACTTTATCTTGTCTTATCATTTCTGCTAATGACTTTCCTAATTCTGCTGTACTCATGGCACCAGCCATAGTGATCATCATTTTATTCCCATTATTAATTTGCTCCTCATAGGCCATAGCAGCATCGACTAAGGAAGCTGCGTTAAAATGTTTAAAATGATCCAAGATGAATGTGGAGACTTTTCCTTTTTCCATGATTTAGTTAAATTTATATGAAAGCATTTTATAGTATAATTTTGCAGCTAAATAGTCCGCGGCATGCATGCCTTTTATGGGGGCCAATTCAACGATATCAAAACCGACTACCTTTTTATTTTTAAAGATCTTTTTCAAATAGTTGGTAATGGTCTTCCAATCCATACCGTTAGGCTCAGGAGTTCCTGTAGAAGGCATTATCGAGGGATCTAAAACATCAAGGTCTAAGCTTATGTATACATTTTCGCTCATAAGATTTAATGAATGATCCATCCATGCCTCTTTACCTTTGATGTCATCTCCCCAAAAGACTTTATCCAAATCCATGTTTGTTTTTTCTTCAGCATCCATGCTTCTAATCCCTACTTGTATCAAATTGCAATTAATACTTGCGTCATACACTGCGCAAGCATGATTGTAAGCTGTTCCTTCATAACTTGATCTCAAGTCTGCATGTGCATCTAGTTGCACAACGGTAAGATCCTTAAAGTGCTCGTAATGAGCTTTTATGATCCCAATGCTGACAGAGTGCTCACCTCCAAAAAAAGTCAAAAACTTTCCAAGTTTGAGTAAGTCTTTTGTGCCGGAATAGGTCTCTTCGTACATGCTTTTTGGCGAATCAAAATTACTCCATGCTTCAGGCATAAAAATGCCTTGCTGATAAACTTCTGAATTTGTCTCAATGTCATATAGTTCCATGTTTTCAGCAGCTTCTAAAAATGCTTCAAAACCTTTGTCTGCTCCTTTACCCCAGGTACTGGTTCCATCGTAAGGAATAGATTGCAAGATGATGTTTGCATGTTCAAGTTGTGCTAAATGTTGTGGGATTCCTGCAAATGTTTTCATACTAATTCATTTGTTTTATATCCTAAAATACCGAGCATCTCTTCAACAGTTTGCTCATTGCGATAAACGTAGTCAACAAAATTACCTGTATCATCCCTGTCAATGATTATTAATTTAGGTGCTGGGATTAAGCAATGTTTTATCCCACCATAACCGCTAATAGAATCTTGGTATGCGCCGGTATGAAAAAATCCAACATACAATGGCTCCGAGTCAGTTTCTTCTATTGCAGGTAAAAACAGTTGTTGGTTAAAATCTTCAGAATTGTAGTAATCTGAATGATCACAGCTGATGCCTCCAATGTTAACCTTGGTATACTTGTTACGCCATTTATTAATCGGCAGTAAAATAAATTTTTCTAAAATTGACCAAGCATCTGGGATAGTATTCATTAAACTGTTGTCTACCATGTACCAAATTTCACGGTCATTTTGTTTTTTCTGTTCTAATACTTGAAAGATAATTGCACCACTTTCTCCAACGGTGTACTTGCCAAATTCTGTAAAAATATCAGGCTCTTCAATTTCAGCATCTCCACATGCTGATTTAATGTTGCTTACAATTTCATTGATGATGTATTCATAATCATAATCGAATCCTAAATTGTTTCTGATTGGGAATCCACCTCCTAGGTTAAGTGCCTTTAGAGCTGGGCAAGCTTGTTTTAGTTCTACATATATTTTCATGGCTTTTTGAAACTCTCCCCAATAGTATACAGTATCTTTGATTCCGGAATCTATAAAAAAATGAACCATCTTTAAGCTTAGATTTTCATCTCCCTCTATTTCATCTTTGTAGAAATCCAATATTTCACTTGGTCGTATGCCGAGTCTAGAAGTATAATACGCTGATTGTGGTTCTTCATCGATGGCTATTCTTATGCCTATTTTTAGCTTTCCATCGTACTCTTCTGCGTAAGCTTTTACTTTTTTTATTTCTGATTTAGAATCCAAAACTATTATGGAATTTTTGAATCCCGCTTTATTGATTTCGATTATCTTTTTAAGGTAATCCTCTGTTTTGTATCCATTATGAACCAAAATTGTTTGCTTAGTAAGTTTACCCTCTTCCAGTAATTTGAAAATTAAGTCGATGTCAAAAGAAGAAGAAGTTTCGAGATGAACTTTTTCGCTTAAAGCTGCTTTTAGGACATGTGAAAAATGGCAACATTTAGTACAATAGCAATAATGGTATTGCCCCGAATAATTATTCTTTTTTATTGCTCTATTGAAAAGATTTCTGGCTTTGCGTATTTGCTCACCTATTCTTGGAAGATAAACCAATTTAAATGGGGTGCCGTATTTTTCTATTAAATACTTAAGTGAGATACCATGAAAGGTGAGGTACTCACTTTTTAGATCAAAGCCTTCTTGGGGGAAATAATAACTTTGTTCTATCAGGTCGAAGTAAGTGTTTTTCATCAGTAGCAATTTTCTTTTTTACGCTTAATAATCAATCTTTTGTAGAGGTACTTGTATTCTTTAATCATTTGTCAATCTTTAATAGGAGTTAAATTATGTTTTTATTTGATGATGCCTAAATGCAAAATTCTTCCACCTGCTTGGTTAACTGGGCTAACACTTTTACCGATGACCACACCCTTTTCAGGAGCATGGTATTCTTTGAGGATGTCTCCAAATACATTTCTCAAGGTGGCTATCTTTTCATCTTTCTCAACTATGTCTGTTACGTTTGGGTGGACAGCTAATAATCCGCCTTTGTCACAATATATCCAATAGGATCTTTTGCAAATGACAGTCTCATCAGAAATTTCTTCTACTTCAGAATCCGTAATTCCAATGTAACCTAATAGGTTATGAATCCCAGTTAAGCCGTCCCTTATCATTCCTTTCTGGAATAAATTTGGATTTCCTACTTCCAAAGTAATTGCAGGAATATCCAATTCATCTGCTGTTCCCCGTAAGGTTCCATCACTGGGAGGATTATGAACAATGATTTGTGCATTTTGTAATATTGCCATCTTTCTAACAACTTCATCGCTCATGTCTGCCCTAATGTAATAAGAGTTAACCCTGCCATTGCTTGCAGTATGCAAATCTAAGAGGTAATTGAAGTGCTTAATGACATTATTGACTATTCTCCAAGCATAGACTTGACTCACAGTTCCTTTTTCTTTTCCTGGCATAATGTGATTTAAATCAACACCATCTAGAAATCGCCTTTTTTTTCTTAAAAAGGATGGTGTGTTTAAAACAGGTATCCCTACTATAGTTCCTCTTAATTCTGTAATGTCAATTTCATTAAACAAACGTTGGATGACTGGTATCCCATTTAACTCATTTCCATGAACTGCTGCCGTTAAGCCTACAACTTTTCCTTTCTCTTTTCCTTTGGCGACTATTACAGGAATTTTTATGGGTACTCCCATGCCATCTTCCACTAATTCTAACCAATACCTACTGATTGCGTTCTTCGGCACAAGATCTAAATCTAGCTCTTTAATTACCTTAATCTCATTATCCATTTGATGCTGTTTTATAGTAATCCCATATTAAATCAATTGCTTTTTCTACTAATGGTTCCTTTCTCATGGCTGCAATTTGAGGTAAGCCTCCAATGCTTGTCGTATTGATTTCAGACAATATTCTTTTACCTTCATCATCTACTAAAGTATCCACACCATACATAACAATTCCAAGTTTACTTAATATTGGATCTATATGGCTTATAATTTTCTCTTCTTCGCTTGTGATTTCAGCCTCAGTCGAACTACCTCCCATGGACACATTGCAAAGCCAAGAATCTTCCGCTGGCAAACGTAAAGAAGCGCCTAAGATTTCTCCATTTACAACAATGATTCTTTTATCTCCTTGTTTTACATTTTTTAGGTATTTGACCGCAAGGTATTCGCTTGGATGCTCGGAATATTTTTTTGCAAAGGTTTCGAAAGGGTAAGAATCAGCGTCAGAGAATACTGTATCCTGTTCGATTTTTACTATCCCATGGCCACCGTATGATCTAAATGGCTTTAAGACGATTGGAAATAATTGTCTAAATTCATTTATGTCATCAAGGGATTTACAAATTTTCATCGGAGGAGAAATGGATGGGAAATTAGTCAAAAAAGATTTACTTCCTGTTTGATGAATGGAATTGGGATTATTGATGATAACAGCTCCTTCAAAAACTTGACCTAAGTAAGTTAAAAAATCAGCACTTAATGGGGGAGGCATACGGAGCCATATTAAGTCATAACTATTTAAAGCAATCGCTTGATGATTGATTGATAAGGGATGAGGATTAGTTTGAAAGGCAAAGCTTTGATTAATCGAAGTAGCCGATAAACTTGAATTAGGCTCACACGAAAAGAAATTTGAATTTACTTTATTGCCTTTACTTGCTATATCGATGCTAGCAGTCATCGGATGCAAAAGCATTTTTGCTGCTAGAGTATACAAGGAGTTTTCAGCAGAATGATTGCGATGATCAGTTAAGATGAGCACTCTATGTTTCATGGCTAGTTCACTTTGATTTCATTAAGCAAACTAGCATCATCATTCAAGCTTTTGAATAACTTCATCCTAAATTTGCCTTGTTTATTAACTAATGTCTGAGCCATTTTATCTATGGCTACCATAGATAAAACGGTTTGGATGAAGCATTCAATAAGATCATCCAAACCAATTCCAAGCTTATTAAAATCACGTCTGTCCATAAGTACTAATCTACTGGTATCGCTGCCCCAAGAACCATCCTTATTTTTAATGGAAAGGTTAGTCCCTAACATGGACCAGCTATTTATACTTGATGTGATGTTATCGACTAAAGGTTTTTCTGCTCGCCGTGCATACGTGCATAAAGGTCTGATTCCTCTTTCGGTTGAGCTGACCATCATTCTTATATCAGCAACAAATGTTTGATTTTTATTATCTGGGATGGTGCCTACATGGTATAATTTTCCAGAAGGCGTAGTACTACTCCAATTGGAGTTGCCTATTAAACTCTGGACAATAAATAAGTCATAGTCAAATTCTGTATCCATGAAGGCATCAAGCTCATCTTGTGTGACTATGGTGTACACACCTTGACCTGCATTACTATATGGTACTTTAATAACCGCATGACCACCTAATTTCTTTACCCAAATGGGTATTTCGTTTTTACTTACATCCCAAATGGTCTCAGGCATGTTAATTTTTAATCCAAATGGGACTAACTCAGCGTTAAATATATCATAAGCTTTAGCGGCAACCATTTTATTACGCCCTCCCGCTAAACAAGCAATGATTGGGTTTAGAATTTTGGTTTTAGCATTGATCGGTATTCTGTTCCAAGGCTTTTGGGTCACGTATCGAAATGCTGCTCTGATTGGCATCCATTCATTATCAACTAAGACATACAAAATACCATCTACAAATTTTGCTAAAGGCTGATCATCATCTTTATGGAATGAAACGTAATGAACAGGTTCTTTCATGACGTCTGCTATGACTTCTGCATAACCAGAAACTTCCATAGGGTTTTTATCATAAATTACAGCAAGCCCGCCTTTAATCTTATTTCTCAAATTCTTGAGACTCGGCTTAAAGGTTCGTTCGACCATCAGCCTGTAGCTACCTTGCTCTTGATTATCATCTACTAAAGGCATGGACTTTTGGCCAGAAGGGCAGGAGTTATTTTCAATGACAACCATTTGTCTCTTACCTCCTGCGGAGGTAACATTTAATAAATCTGCTCCAGCCCAAAGAAAATACCTTGATTTGTGATTGAGTACTTCCCTGAGTTTATCTTTGTGAACTGTGGGGTGTAAATGGCAATACCTACTTATAATACGTTCTTGTTCAAGACTTAAGAAAAAACTAATCATTGGGTGAATGGTGGCATTCAGTGCCTTAGGATACCAATGAAGATGTGGTTCAAATTCGTTAGGATTTATAGTTCTTAAATTGCCCATTTTTTAGATATATTCATTCAGATTTTAAAGTTACCATAAGACGTTTTATTTCTGCTAAAGGTACTTTTTACCACGATCTTTTTACATAAAAGATTTATGTTTTTTTTATGAAAAATTATTCCATAATATTCATTGAATTTTCCAGACTCAAGTCTTTCATTATCAGCTCTTACTTAGATACTGAAGAGTCTATGAGCTATAAATATGCCTTTCCTTGAGTAGGAGACCTTTCGATAATTTATTCGAGCTATGTAGTCATATTGAGGAATAAACACAATGGATTATGGGGATATTGCCTATTTACAATCAACTTATAGTAAATTGTGTTAGTTTTTTCATTGATGGAAAATGTCATCTATCTTTTCTAGCACATAAATGAACTCTGACTTAAATACATTGATCCAGCACTTGCAAGATGAATTTGATTTCTTAAAGTCAAAGCTCGATCAATGCATTGCTGATTGGGATTTTGAAGGTGCTCAAGCTTTTAAAGAACCTTTGTATTATACCAAAAGGAAACTCGACATTCTCAGGACCTTAGAGAATCCAAATTTTCAAAAGATTTCAAGTTTAGCACAGAAGATTTCAAGAATGGAGGAACGTCTAGCGCAAGGATTTGCCAAAAATGAATATCCGGACGAAAAGCTCTCGAAACGTTTTGAAGAACGTAGAAAACTCATTGCTCAAGAAAGCATTAAAAAATTTAAACTCGAATTAAATGAACTTCAATCAGTGAAGCAGAAGGCAAGCAGTGATGATGATAAAATTTTAAGTTTACTGAAAAAGTTGAAAGAAAAAGAGATCAGCAAAATTGATTTTGAAATTAAGCAAGGAAAAGTATTTTTTACTTTAAAAGCAGAAGCTGATGATCTTGTATTTACACTGCATTCAAATTTCGGAACAAAATTAGAAAATTACTTTTATCCAAATGCTAGATCAATACTTCGAAGTTTAGGTTTTGAGCTTGACAACTATACTAAAAAAATAAGCGCTTTTAGACAAATCGAAAGTTTGAGCTTGCTTACAGAGCTCTCGATTATTTTCTATGAGGTGTTTAGTTTATATAAAGAAAAGGAAATCGATGTTAAAGTTAAATAGACGTATAATTATTATATCTTGAAATTGATTATGGACAAAAGGCCTAAATTAACTAACCGTATTTCTATAAAAGACTTTAGAGGTTTCTATTGGCTAAAAAAAGAGCTTAGCACTTTTTGTAAAAAAGAAGGATTAAAAACGACGGGCAGTAAATCAGCCCTCAGTGAAAGGATTGTCAATTATCTAAAGACGGGTACTAAAGAAGTGAATCCTCCTAAAGAAAAATCCAGCTCCACTTTTGATTGGCAAAACGAAAAGCTTAGCCTAAGTACCATCATCACAGACAACTATAAAAATACAGAAAATGTAAGAGCATTTTTTGTCAAGAAAATTGGTCCATCGTTTAAGTTCAATGTCAAATTTATGAATTGGATGAAAGCAAACCAAGGCTCCACCTTTAAAGATGCGATTGAACATTGGCAGCACCTAAAAGCCTTATCAAAAGTAGATGGTTCAAAAAAAGATATCGCACCTCAATTTGAATACAATAGGTACCTAAGAGATTTTCTTGCTGCTAATCCAAATTCAAATCGAAAAATAGGAATTGCTTTATGGAACATTAAAAAGACTAAAAGAGGAGATAATGTATATCGAGAGGAGGATTTGGACTTGCTTAATTAAAATTGGTATTAACCTTTTACTAAATGAAAAAAGTTTTAAGAATCTTTGGGAGGAGTTTATTGGGAGCATTAGGCTGTTGTGGTATTGCATTCATTATCTTATAACTAAAGTTACCATAGTTATTTTGTTTGTTTTTTACGGATCGCTTTACTTTAGCAAGTGAAAAGGATAGCGGTATTTAGAATAGCTAAAAAGTAAAAAATGAAACAGGCAATGTAAAGATGATGTTTGCCCTGTCACATTAAATTTGCAATCCAAAAATTCTTTTAGCTATAGGGTTCAATTTTTTTTTTATATTAGTTTTTCAATTAGCTTCATAACAAAGCTAGTCTAACTTTTCAGGTAAAATAAATAAAAAAGGAATTAGGATTTTGGGGGTACGGTAATGCGTGCTGTTGGGGGGAGGTGTTTTCCCACAGATAATTTTCTATTGCATATTGTCTTCAGAATTGAATTGATTTCAACTTAGGTTGTCTTTGATTTTTTTATTCAATTATTTATTAAACCAGAAATAATGCCTAGAAGCTTATTTAGGATTTTTTAAGGTCAATGAGATTTATAAAGATCTTGCTAGTTAACTTTTAGTCATTACTAAAAAATTAAAGGATAGAACAAATGGATACCAAATTTATTTTACTTTTTCTTTTGCTACATAGCATTACTTTAGCACAACCAATATTAGATAAAAACAAAGGAAATTGTTTTTCTCATGAATTGAATAATTTTATCAGCAACACGTCAAATAATTCGAATGAATTTGATGAAAACGAAGTGATGTCAGCAGCTTCAAATTTCAAAAAAAGTTTAAGCATTATTATTGAAAAACGAAATGAGAAAATTAAGGATTTTAATAGTTTTGAAAAAAACAAAGATTTAACTATTACTGGGCTAGCCGAAGTTGCAAAAATGGGTACTCCACTTTCTGCTCCACTTTTGTCTATGGGGCAAAAAATCACAGATTATGAAAGACAAGATAGAATTTTTAGCTTTGAAAAGATTAATGATGACTTAGTAAAACAAAAGATTAAGGAAGGAATGGAAAATATGCCTTCCTCTATAAAACGAGAAGAATTAGAAGAATTACTGAATAATGAAGATGTAAGTGTATTTGAATTAGGAAGTCCTGCTACGGTATATAACAACGAATTAATTAAAAAACTTAAATTATTAGGAGATGAGGATTCAAAAAAGATTTTAACAATTATTTCAAAAGAAGCGGATAGAATTGATGAAGCTAACTCGAAACATGCTGAAGGGATGAGAAAACTTGCGATTGTAGAATTAAATGCAGTTCAATCATATTTTAAAAACAAAGACAAGATTGATTACAACAAAAAACAAATAGCGGCTAATAAAAATAATATTATTGAAAATAGAATGCTAATTGAACAAAATGCTTTAATGACTTCAATTCTTGAAACAGCTATTGTAAATCATGATCATAGAATTACAAATAATACTGAATCAATATTGGATATACAAACTCAATTAGCTTACAAGGAATCTACATTAAAAGATAAAATTCTAGGTCTTGAATCTGGAAAGTATGATAGGCTATTTAAAAATAAAGATGGATCAATTAATGAAAAATCAAAAAAGGACCTTATAAATGATAGCAGGAAACTTAAAAAAAGATTAGAAGTTAACAAAATTGCTAATAGAGTAGGAGATGGGTTAGAGATCACATCCAAAGCTTTGACAACTTTTTTTCCAGATTCAGATCCAGAATTATTGAAAGCAGTAAATTATGGAGTTGTTGCTACTAATGTGATTGGATCAATCACATCAGGAAATTTTACTGCTGCAGCGATGCAAGTATTAGGCTTGTTTGGTGAGAATCAAGAAAGTCAAGAAACTAAATTGATAAAGGAGGTTTTAAAGGAAATTGATGTTTTAAAAGAAGAGATGCAAATCCGGTTTGATACTATTGAGAAAAGACTAAATATTGTAGAACAAAATTTAACGATTAAACTAGATTCTATTTCAAGTTTTCTTGAGTTTATGCATAATGATATTTCTAATATGCATAAAGAAACAATTAACCAATTACAGGTTACGCAGAAACAACTTGATGGAATTGAAAGAAAATTGAATTGTCTTAGATCAATTGCAATTGATATCCTAAATAAAGATATTAATTCATGTAATGGTCCTTACGAGGCTATTTCTAAGAAGTTTAAAACGAATCTGTCTTTTAAAGAGTTAGAATCTTTGATAGAAAATTATAGTTGTCAATCATGTATAGAAGCATTGATTACATTTTTTAACACAAAAGCTAGATTATCTACAACATTTGATAACAAGGATTGCAAAGTTGGTTCAGAAAATATAATTGTTGATTCAGACATTTATGAATTGTTAATTGATTTATGGAATAAAGAATATATTGATGACCACCAAAAGGATGCAATTTTAGCTCTTCTTTATCCGTCAAAGTTAATATCAGAGAATCAAAAAGTATTCATAAATCTCAATACAAGATTGCCAAAAGAATCAAAAAATATTGTTTTCACATTCAAAGGATTTGATGCTGAAAGGGGTAGTTATTTAGGCGCATCACCAAAATTTAAGAGTTATCATCAAATAAAAGCAGTTGGAAATTACTTGCTACTATTTTTTCCAATGATTGAAATCCATAAAGGAGGAAGTTCATTTTACTCTTATGACGAACTTTTAAATTCCAATATCACAAGTGATCGATTAGAGTATTTGGCGAGTTATATTAGTTACATGAAGGATGTTGTTGATTTTCATTTAGCTCAGCAATCATTAATGAGTGGAAATCTTATGATTCAAAAAATTACAGATTACTTAGGAAGTTCAGACCCAAAAATCATCGAAACTACATTTGGAATTCTTGAATACAATCATACTGTTACTAATAACTTTGCTAATTATTTAATTGCTTTAAATTTTAACCGAATTGAAGCTACAAATCCAAGGAACCCTATTTTATTATACGATCTTAACGGACTTAAAATTTCATATGAGAGGAGTGCTAATGTTAGTACTATGAATTTCAGCAGAGTTAAGAAAGGAACTAAAAAACCTTATAGTGTCAAAATTAATTTACCACCATTTAGTATTTTAAATGAAAAGCCAGAAATGATCTTTACTGAGGGATTTTATGATATGATTGAATTAAGAAAGAGACTAGTTTCTAAAATCAAAGAAATTAATTTTATATTAAATCTAGACAATGAAAATTTTGTGTCTGCTAAAGAATATCATTTGTTATTAGAAAATTTCAAACAAACAAAATGAAAACATTATTACTTTCAAGTTTAATTTCAATCGGTTTATTTTATTTGGTTAGTGATGAAATGATAAATAGACCATTTTTAAATAAGAATATTCCTATTGGGACAGTTATCTATTCTATTCTTCCACCTAAGTATTTTCAAGCAGAACACCCAAATTGGGTTTTACTTGATGGAGGCATCATAAATAAGTCTTCTGAATTAAAAATAGCTTTAGATAATTACGGAGATTATAAAAAAGACGTTTTACCTAATGCTCTTGGAGTATTTTTAAGATCATCAAATATTAATGGAATTGGAAAAGATCCAGCCAAAGACAGACCTTTAGGTAGTTTTCAAAAAGGAGCTACAGCGAAACCTAATCTTAATTTTTTTGGAGCAACAGGGAAAATAGAACGAGAAAATAAACCTTGGAGTGAATTAGATAAAAATTATGATTTTAATGCAAGATGGGAAGTTCAGAAAAATGGAAAAAGAAAACTTGATGGGTATCATAAACACAAATATGACCATCATAGTCATAGTGATGTTAAGCATGGTGATGATGCAAATTATAGAAAAATAAAGTCAAATCATAATTCTGATAAAAAGACTGGATTTGATATTTATAATGATGAATTTGGTTATGGACATTATCATGAACTTATAGTCAACCGTGGAGGTGATCGTGAAACACGTCCAATTAATATTTCTTTTTACACTTATATAAAAATTAATTAACCACCACCCACCCCAAACAAAAAAGGCCCCGCTCTAAAAGCGAGGCCTAACTGGAAAGTCTAATAATTTAATTAATAAACTAATTCTTGATGTTAACTTTAAAGGTCTTTGGCTCGTGATCAAAATTCACCACCAACATATATAAACCACTCGCTAAATTTTCATCTATTGCTAATTTTTCTACGTGCTTGCCAACAGATTTTTCTCCATTAGCTGCATTAAATTCTGCTACCTTTTTTCCCGAAAGGGAGAACAAAGTAAAATCTAATTCTTTAGATTCTGTTAATTCATAGGAAATGAATAATTCATTCTTAACTGGATTTGGAAACAATTGCATATCGTATGTAGCAGCAATTTCATTATTACTCACCACACCTTCAGGTAAGAAGACCGCAGTCAAAGTATCTGGCCCCATTAAAGTAATCGTGGCTTTACGTTCTTTAATGTCTGGGAAAATCATGTTTCCAGCACTGCTGATCCAGTGACTAAAATAATAATCGTCTTCAAATTCATCAAAGACCTTCGCTTTGATCTTATTTTCCATGCCTCCAAAATAATCTCCGACCCAAGGAAATTCTTCTATGTCCAAAGTATTGAAATCTATTTCACCAATGCCTTCAGGAGTAGTCATTAAAGTGACCTCATAAGGACCACTAATGTCATCAAAACAAGAAACAGCAGTCGAACCTAAAAGCTCACACCTACGATCTATGAAGTCTTTTAATTTATTTACGTTTTGCTGCCATTCTCCCATGGAGCCGCCCCATCTTTGGATCTGTCTTGGCATCTCTGGTTCAATTACATTGAGCATACTATCAAGCATATTATTCATAAATTCACAGCTAAAAGTAGTGTTCATCAAATCTGCGTACCGACCCAAGTATAATTGTCTAAATTCATCAGACTCATCTAAAAGTTTGATGAATAATTTTTCATGCATGCCCACATTACCACTGTAGCCTTCAAAGAAATCTAAGTTCTCAGGAAATTCAGCTAACCAATCGTAAGTATCTTGACAATCCTCGTCCCAAAATTGACAACACTGCGGTTGAAATCTAATAATTGCCTGAAAGTAAATGTCAGAATTAGGATAAGGACTACTACCATTTGCAACAGAGGGGCAATCAGGATCTTCCTGTGATTGTGAACCGTGATCAGTAATCTGTGTGCCAAAGAAATCATCCATAGAATCACTGATGTCATTGATGTCACAAGGACTCGCCGTTGGAGATTCATTTGGTACGCCAGTGTAATTGATGTAATAATCAAAGGTAGCGTCAAGATCCCAAAGTATATAACCCCATTTCTTATGATCACCATCCGGATTCAATCCTCTCCACCAACCCGTATTATAATTCAACCAGTCCTTGGCAACTACATTCATATTAATAATAAAGTAATCGATCATACTGGTCATGTTAATACTGTCCTCAGCTAATTTATAGTTCTCCTCAATACCCATATCATTTTCTAGAATGAAATTTCTTAGGTTTTCCCAATCTCTGATCGCTGCAAGACCACCGTATTCAGTTTCTGTTTGATCCCAAGTACTTAAGTATTGAATTTCGTATTTGCCTTGATCGTAATATTCACTTGTAAAATCGTGATCAACTGCTTTTTCCCTCATTCCATATACCCCCCAATATTGTCCATTAAGAAAAACAATCACACGCTCAACTGCTCTTTGATCTAATTTTAAGTCTCCATAATGACCAAGATTATGTACATACTCATCTCTGATGTGGGTACTCCCTTCGTGTTCACCATCATTGATGGCAGGGTAGTTGTCGTCACCTGAATTTCTGAACATAAATCTTTGATATGCGTCTCTATTTGAATAGTTGAATAATTTTGCTTTTACTTCTTTAGAATATCCCATTTCATCTCTAGAAATCCAATCAATAGAACGATGATCTAATACCCAAGAATCTTGACCATGTCTGTTTAAATCACCAAAAGAAGTTGCTTCTCGTTCATCATCCAAATTAAAATATTCTAAAGAACCAATCGGAATCAATTCTCCTTGGCCATTAGCCAATTCAATCAAATCATTTGCTGCGACTGAGAATACGGCTAATTCAAAGTTTTCATCAATAAAATAGGTATTGAAGTCCATCTTCCCTGGAAGTATCATTGGATCATTACTAAATGCTTGCCCTTTTATGACAGTAGTTTTATCAATGGTAATCGGCTCAGTATATTCTGGTGAATTGGGTGTAGGATTCGTTCCATCTAAGGTATACCTAAGGATGGAGTTTTCTTCATTATTTGTTAAAGTGATGGTTTGTGGACCATCATAAAAACCTGCATTTAAATCCATATTAGGTGTTGCAGTATAACCATTTACTTGTGGAGTTCCATCATTACTAGAAGCAAGACTCGGCGATGTGCTGATGGCCCATTCGCTTCCACCATCTTCGACTCTACATAGAGAATGTTCTGTTAAAGTCAATGCTAGTTCAAATTGTTCTATGATGTTTTCATTATCATCTGAAAGCAAAACAATATCGTTTCCAGTAGATTGAGCCAATTTAAAATTAGTGTGATACTCTTCATTTACAAAGGCATCTCTTCCTGAACAATAGGCAACTAAGTAGCCATTTGCTTCGATCATTGATCCTTCAGGAAAAGTCCATTTTCCTGGTTTGCTTTCTTTATCCGAAAGGTGCCAACCACTTAGATCTACCGCTTGGTCACTAGTGTTGTAAAGTTCTATCCAATCTTCAGTTTTTCCAAAACTGTCAACAAAGCCGTGTAAATTGGAGGCTGAAAATTCGTTTATCAGGACCTGTGCATCAAGAGATGGAGCTAAAAAAAGAGCAAAAACCAAAGCGGTAAAGATTCTGAGCATTTTAGATGGTGTTTATTGAATAAAATATTACCCAATATTAAGATTTTTCTAAGAGAGCTTCCTGATTAAAACAGCATTATGTTGCCTACCATACATTAGCAAAAATAAGAGCGGTTTTGCCAACGATTTCAAATTATGTTTGATAATCAATCGATTGTAGCATATAAAGCCCCAAAGGACTTTAAAATGTTATTATATTTTGGTATCTTTTTGGAAATAAAACGAACGCCATGAAAAAACTCTTACTTCCCCTTTTTGCATTCCTGACATTTAATGTTTTTGCTCAACTTCCGAACGGTAGCATTGCACCTAATTTTGTAGCTACAGACTTAAACGGAAACGAACATCATCTTTATGATATTCTAGCCTCAGGCAGAGATGTTATTATAGATTTCTCAGCTACCTGGTGTGGTCCATGCTGGGGCTTTCATACCTCTGGAATTTTAGAAGAATTGTACCACGATGTTGGACCAGATGGTTCCAACGAGGCCATGATCTTAATGGTAGAATGTGATGTGTCTACTACCTTGGAAGATTTATATGGTACCGGTAACAATACAGTTGGAAACTGGGTAGAAGGAACCAATTATCCTATCCTTGATAATTCAAACATTGCTTCGGCTTATCAAATCGGTTCTTATCCAACCATCATGAAGATTTGTCAAGATAGAAAAGTAGAATTAATCGGTAATATTAGAACAGAAGGGGTGGAATTTGGCAAAACAGAGTTAAACGAATGTCCAAGTGTTTCTTATCCTTCTGAACCTTTCTTTTTTGCAGACAAATACGTAGGCTGCGGAGAATTAGAGGTTCAATTTGAAGATAATTCATGGCCTAGACCTGATGCATGGTTTTGGGATTTCGGAGATGGATATACTTCTACCGAACAATCTCCTAAACATACTTACAGTGAAGCAGGCGATTATGCAGTGACTTTGAAAGTAGAAAATTTCTACGGTGAAAATACTGTAGAGAAAGCTGATCTTATCCGTCTTGGAATTGGAGACCCTCAAGAAAGTCAAAAAGGAGGTGCTGAAACCAAAGACATCGGTGGTGGTCGATATTTTGAAGGGGGACATCAAGCTTTAATCTTTAACGCAGAAGTAGACATCATTATAGGGAGTGTAAAAGTATTTAGCGATAAAGAGCAAACAAGGACGGTTGTGCTTTTAGACGGGACAGGAGAATTAGTTCAATCAAAGCAAGTCGATATTCCTGTTGGTGAACACAGAATTGAATTAGAGTTTTTTGTTCAAAAAGGAGAGAATTATAGATTAGGACTTCGATCAGATGCTTTCTTATTTAGAAATGATTCAGGTGTAAACTATCCTTACAACATAGACGGATTGCTATCCATACATTCAAGTACGGCAAGCACAGCTCCATTTGATTATTATTACTATTACTACGATTGGGAGGTACGAGAGGTTGGCTGCATTAATCCTTTAAGTGATGAAGATGTATTGACTGAATCCATCGCATTGTTTCCTAATCCTACTAATGGGATACTCAACATTCAAACTGAATTTACTTTGGAGGCAGATGTGCGCGTATACAATGTACTGGGAAAAGAAATTGCGGTAGTCGCAAAATCCAAATCTACAGGGATGCAAATTGATTTGTCTGCGTTAGCGAATGGAATGTATTTTGTAGAAATCAAAGAAAAGTTATTTAAAGTAATGTTGGATAAATAAAAATCTTGAGCTAAAACAAAAAAAAACCTAATGCTTTTGAGCATTAGGTTTTTTTGTTTTTACTTTCCGTGAAAGGCCATATCTGGAAGTGCAGCTTCACCTTTTAAGTATTTTCTAAACCAATCAATAACTTCTTCATCCACTTCAGACCGAAACTCTTTAATCCCATGATCTGCTCCTTCAAATATCTTAAGTCTGTATGGGACTCGATGTTCCTCGAAAGCCAAAGCCAATTTTAAAGAATTAGTGGACTTCACTCGCCAATCGGCATTGCCGTGTAATAATAAAATAGGTACATTTTTAGGAAATTTATCAACCCAAAAGATAGCAGACCTTTTTTTGAGTTCTTCTTCTTTGTTTTCATCATAATTAGGAATGAGTTCTCGATAGACATTTGATTCCATGTTTGGGCGATCTATGATGGTCATATCGGATTTTGCTCCTCCTGTTACTGCTGCTTTGATGCGATCAGTTTTAGTTAGTGCGATGAAAGTCATCATGCCACCTCGGCTCCAACCATACATCCCTATGTTTTCAGCATCTGCATTTTCTAGTTCTTCCAAAACCTTTATTAAATTAAGAACATCATTAACATCTTTACCACCAAATTCTTCCATCCCTTCAGCCTCATCAGTTCCACCTCTATAATTACTTGCTATGACGACGTAACCTTCATTTGCTAATTTTCCTAAAAGCCATAGACCTTTTGCTACATTTAGTGAACCAAAACTTCTGTTTCCACCTCTATTATAAATGATGCATGGATACTTTCCAGGTTTTTTGGGTTGGACCAAAAGACCTGAAACTTTTAAACCATCGCTGTAATATTTGATTGAACTTAGTTCAATGTTGTTTACGTATTCATACTCGTCTTTGTAGACTCTTTGACCATCTACTTCTTCTGTAATGATTTT
>CALDYJ010000053.1 GCA_937941095.1 uncultured Saprospiraceae bacterium
CCAATTTAGCCAAGCCTGAAACTGCAGAAAGCATATGGCGATATGTCTATTGTTAGCAGGACGGCTATTCATCTTCTGAAAATAATTAGGTTAGACACAACTCTCTTATGCTCGACTATTTCAGCGCTCCGATTGGCGTTCATCGAGAATTCACTCTTTTCTAATTAATTGGCTCTTGACTAATAGTCACTTTTCTTAGCCTTTCTGCTAGCCATTCATTCATCGACAAATGCTGCAATGATTTAGAAATTTACCCGATTCGAAAAAAGAGAAAGCTGAACCTTTTAATTAAAAGTTCGCCTGTCAAACGTGAACCGCAATGTCTAGCCTAACCTACTTAAGCATAAGAACATGGAACCAAAATTATTAGCCAAACCGAAATGATAATAGCAACGATATGATTCTTACTCTCAAGCAGCGCCTAATCAAGCCTTCTCGAAAAAAAAGCTGACTGCTAACGGATGATTGTATGCAGCGTCTCTCGACGGAGGAGAGATATGCTGTCATCACATATTGTTATCTGTAGGCATTTTGATTAGTAAGATAAATCTTTTCCTAATTTCTTAGCAAGTTTTAGAATTAAATCACCTGCATTGAAATAGTCGAGAAGTCCAACAACTGTTTTGCAAGATATACATCTTACAAAATTAACTTTGTAATCAGAGCCACTTATAATTTCGGTATTCATTTCAAATCCTGTCTTTTGACAGTTTGGACATTTAGATGTAGAGAACATATTAACTTATTTTATTTAGAAAAAAAGAAGAGCCCATTTCTGGGCTGCATCTTTATGCATACCTTATCAATTTCCATATTACGCCTTTTCCTTTGTATGGTGGCATTCTATTACCTTTTGCAATCGGTGCAGTAGTCGAAGGAGTTGAAGTTACTTTCCAAACTCCACTTTCAGGACATATAGTTCCTGTTTTAGCAGTTGTCCCTATCGGAGACTTCTTTGCTGAATTCATGATATATAATTTATATAACTGGGAAAAGCCCCATTACTTATATATGCTGTCTAATTATTGACATTTGCGTTTTTCTTTTAAATATTTTCAAAGTTTAATTCATGCTGCCATAGTAATGTTATGCAAGCATTGTAAGATGGCATAGGAAAAACAATCTCATATAAATATTTGTCATCTTTGATTGCTTCGTCTCTAGGAAACCAATCTTTTGCAAGAATTACCTCTGCATCCGCGGAAATATGTTGAGTCTTAAAATAGTCAGCAGTTATAGACGTTGAAGGAATAATGTTGTCTTTCCCGTAAAAGCTATATTCAAAATCCTTTGAGAATGAGCTCCAGATAATATTGTTTGATTGTGAAAATACTACCGCAATCGATTCGTTTCCACAGTCAGAGAATTTTATGCATGTTGATGTCAAACTTGTCTTAAAGTAGGTCGATAATGATTTTATTAAATCAGAACTTAGCTTTTTACCTTTGCATAAATGAAAAAACATTTGTCTTGGCATCAAAAATTCACTAGCAAACCAATTTGCTTCTTTTTCTATAAGACTTATTTGCTTATTCCAGTACTTAAACTTTGAATGATCACAATTGAAAATTGGGATATCATCATGACAAATCCAATGACCTAATTCATGAGAAATGATAAATCTTTTTTGGTTTTTATCTGTAACACTTTTATTGATTAGTATTTGGCCGTATTCTTTGTGTCTTATCAAACTCCCTAAGGAAGATTTTATTGATCTTTCTTGATAAAATAATCTTTCAGCACCAAGAATGTCAATCAAATTAATTCGAGAAGGGTCTTTGAGATAGTACTTTTTTAAAAATTCATTTGCTAATCTTTCAGCTTTATTTTTGTTCGCTATCATTTTCAAATTCTGAGGTCAGAAATTCTAAAAAACTAGCATCTTTTAGTAAATCTTCAGCTTCATCTTTAGACAAATTATCTTCTTCAAATTTCCTGTATGCTACTTGAGGTAGTGAAGGGTAGAGTTCTTGAATTTTGTTTAATGTTTGGCCTTCGATAATTTTTAGAAAATCGTAAAATCTAGATTTAAGTCTTGCAGTATTACTATTTCCTTTGTTCAACTTGTATTCTGAGAGCCTGTCGTGAATAATAGATAAATTTTCATAAGCAAGTTCATTGAATTTTATGTTTTCTGTTTCAAGAAATTCATTTGCACTTTCAATATCCTTTGATACAAATTGGGCTAAAGAATGTTCGAAATTTAGAATTTTACTTTTATCCTTCATTTTGGCATTTTTTCTTGATCGCTAATTTGATTCTTCTTGTGTATTTATATACTTCTTTAACATCTATTTCTAATCTTGATGCTATAACTTCACTTTGAAAACCTTCAATCATTTCGTCAAATACAAATTGAATTATGTCGTCATCATTTTTTACTAGATCGTCTACGATCTTCTTATATTTTTCTAATTTAATTTTCCATTCTGTTAAATCATCAATTTCATCTAGTTTTTTACTTGCACTGCTATTAGAATCTTTTAAATTTCCTTCTTCTTCATGAAGGTCAATATTTATTCCCAGTTTATTCTCGCTACTTGATACAGAATTGGACAATTGATTGCTAATTAATCCAATTAAGTAATTCACCAGTTTTGGGCAGTTTTCTCTGTTCCATTTTTCCCCGTTGTTGTCAATTGCTTTTAAGATTGCCTCACCAACAAAATCATTTGCTAACTTTCCCTTTGTGGTGGTGTCTTTTGAATGATTCCAATACATGAGTGATATCCTCTTAGCTGTATATGCCAAAAGAATTTTGTACACTTTTTCTGCACCAATTTTATCAAGTTCTTCTAAAACTTCATTAACCATTGTAATATGTATTGCTGTCTAATCATTCACTTTTGCGTTTTTAAG
>CALDYJ010000054.1 GCA_937941095.1 uncultured Saprospiraceae bacterium
GCTCTACTTCCAAAGAAATCTATAAATACTCCTCCTGCCGCGGAAGCAAAACAAGAATGACCTGAAGGGTATCCTGGAAATGTTGGATTTGGCCAAGGTACTAACCTATATAAATTCGTTTGAAAGTCTTGATCAATAAATTCATGGATAAAAACATTTGGTCTCATGACCATGTATTCGTACTTATATTTCCAAGTAGAAACAGCTGCATCGTTTAAGGATATCCCTAGCTTTAATAGTAAGTGTATAGATTGCTCAAGGTTGAGACCTCTTCGTTCTATCAATTGCTTTGCTATAGAAACTTGTCTTGCAGGCGGACTAAAAACTAGGTTTTCTACATCATCGCTCCAGAATTCTGCTATCCATAAATCTTCGTTATCTTCTGCTTTAGCTCTATCATTTACTTCTTGTACTTCTTTCATTTGTTTAAAATATTCACTTGACGGATTTTCGCTATAAGCTAAAGGTGCTTCGCTCGTAGTTTGAGCAGGATTAATGGCAAATGTTCTAACACTTTTCCAATAAGGAAATAATGCTCTTTCTTGAACGGCACTATAAGTCCAAAATCCATCTCCGATTGGAGGTTCATAAGAATCTGGCTGAGGTGCTAAGATTTGTTCTTCTGCTTCAGAATCTGTCTGACTAAATGCTATTATTTGTTGTGCAATGGTTTCGCCCCATTCTTTAGAAGCATCAATTGTACTTCTAGGAACATTGTTACTTAAGCTATTATTTTGAGCATCTTCTAAGCGTTTTATTTTAGCTCTTTCATTATCAGGAAGGTGTAAAATAAAGTGATTGATCACATCAGCATAACAAGCATTTAAAGCAATCTCTACATGAAGTTCATCTCTCCTGATATCTCCATCTATGCTTAGCCCTTGGACGAGTTCTTCATTAGAAATAAAATTAGGCATCTTAGGCAAGGCTGTTTCGAAGGCTGCCATGTTAATGTAAGCTAAAGCCCTTGCTGTAGCATTTGGACGCATTCCTGTTGCATAGCGGTCTAATTCTAAAAATAGTTCCATCCAATCAGATAAGACATCACTATCATAGTTGGCAGTTAGTTTGCTACCCTGGTTACCTCCATTACCGTTGCCATTTGGATTTCCACCAGGGCCTCCTGGTCCATTTCCACCAGGCCCACCAGGCCCGTTGCCACCATTTAAGAAAGCCTCTTCAGCTACTTCTGTAGCAGTTAAAAATTCAGTTTCATCCTGATTACAGGATTGAAAAAACATACCAACCAATGCGATCAAGAAAATCAAATTAATTTTATACTCTTTCATGTCAATAATTTTAAAGGTTAAGAAATTCTCCTTTTTAATTTGACCCAAAGTTTGCGCACCACTTTAAGTAAAACAGTTGAGATTGTGTATGTATATTTGTCTTATAATTTCGAATTTGGTATAAAGACAAACTCAAATGGAGAAGACCTACTTTTAAAGAAAAAAAATCTTTCCAACACCTATGCTAGAAAGATTTTTGCCATGAAAGTGGACGTATTTAAACTAGAAGGTAAATCCTAATCCAACACTTATTATATCGGCTTTTAAGCCAGTGGATCGGTCATAATGACTGTATTTTAAGTCTATGCTTTTAAACATGAATTTTCTCTGATTTAAGGGCATATTAAACTTTGCTATACCTCCGGCTGGTGAATAGCTTAAACCTAAACCATAGGATAGACTATTTAATTTTGATAAATCATAGTCCGACGTATAATATTCATCTTGTAAATTATGTTCTTTATAAGGCTTAAAGTAATCTGCAGCTTGCTGACTATGAAACCTTAAGAAAGGATAGACTGCAAAAAATCTATTTATTTTCAAAGGAAGTTCTGCACTTAATGTATTTGCCTGTATCCCCCAGCTGTCCCAATAATACCTATAGTGCAATCTCGCAAGCATCCAATCGTTTAGGTAAGCATTAAACCGGATGCCTATCGGAATTTTTAGTCTGTTGGAAGGTAGCTTTTCTATTTTTACTGCTGAATTTTCTGTAAAGTAAACCCTATGAAATGGAGTTGATAATAAACCGTTCATGTATGTTCCTTCTAGTTGGATGAACAACTGCATTTTGCGGTTTATCACTTTTGAGAGTCCAAAACTAGCATTGTAAGAACTTCTTTTATTTGTTGGTACTGAAGAAGAATTTTTAATTTCTCTAGGATATATTACGCTCCATCGATCTTGAAAAGTTTGAAATCCTAATTGAATAGTCGTATTCTCATCTTCAGTTTTATAGTCATAAAACAAAGCACTGTTTATAGAGAAATAGTCATATTCATTGCTAGTCCCTATTCTTCCAGAAATATTTTTCTGCTTTTCAAGTTGATATGAAAAACCAATGTTACCATGCGCACGAATGTCTGAGCTAGAATCAGAGGATCTGACATTATCAATATTATCCGTAGACACGGAAGAATAATAGTCATACCCGCCATCAAATTTTACAGACAATTTTTTATTCAAGGGTACAGTTAAAGAAACCTTTTGAGTAAAATCTGTTAATGCTTCAGAGCCTATGCCTCCTGTGACAGCAGCATTATTTCCATCTTGTTGATAATACGAACTGAGCAAATTAAAATCAATTGCTTTCCATTCAAGGCTTTCATAAGAATCTTGAAGGACTTCTGTAGTATCCCCATTTATGAATTCATCTTGATCCGAAGAGGACATTTTTCTTACTTGTGATTTTAGATCTTGTTTAAAAACAAGAAAGCACAAAACGATGTATAATCTTATTAATTGCATCCGCATCCTCCTCCTACTTTACCTCCATTTGAACCAGAGGCACCTTCGCGGTATGTTTGAAAATTAGTTTCGAAATAATCCAACATCCGTGGGTCAAGAGCCATTTCTGCATCGTTTAAGTACATTTTCTGAAAACCTTTAACAGAGCTACAAGATGAAAATGACATTAAAACAAAACAAGCAAGTGAAACACTTATAAACAATTTCCTTTTCATAATTATAATTTTAAATGATTAGAATAATAAATTTTATCACTTTGATCTATGATAATGCATTCGATCCCATTGAGTTCATTCGTAAGTTTTAAACCAAGTTTTACTCCCAGAACTGAAATAGCTGTTGCCATTGCATCTGCGAATTCTGGATTAGTTGATACCACACTAACCTGCTTACAGTTTTCAACTGGTCTTCCAGTTCTTGGATCAATGATGTGAGAAAGATGTTTGCCGTCTACTATGGTATAGTTTTCAAAATTTCCAGAAGTGACTACTGAACCATTTGGGATTGAAAAACTTAGGATTGATCGACTTCTATTTTTAGGATCAGGAATATTAATTTCCCATTCTTTTCGATTAGGAGGATTGCCCCAACACATGAGATCTCCTGAGGCATTGATCAATCCAGAATGAATGCCCATGTCAGTCATCACTTGAAAAGCACGTTGTGCGGCGTAACCTTTTCCAATTCCACCAAATCCTATTTTCATGCCTTTCTGTTTTAAAAAAACAGAGGTTTCATCTATTCCTAGTTCTATCATTCTGAAATTTATAAGTCTCTTTAGTTTGTTTATCCTTTCATCAGAGGGAGCAATTGAATTTGATTTATTAAAATTCCAATAGTCTCTCGACAAGGTGCCACTGATGTCAAATGCACCAAGACTCAAGTCAGAAACCAATAAACTTCTTTTTATGAGCTTAAAAAGTTCAGGATCAACTTGCACTTTTTCAATGCCAGCCATTTTATTAATCATAGCTGTTTGAGAATCTTCCTTCCAAGAAGAAATAAGGTTTTCAATTCTGATTATTTCTGCAACTGCGGCCCGTATAGCATCCCAAGCCTTTTGGGGACTCTCATCTATTGCAGTTATTACAAAATCACAGCCCATTAGCTTTAGCTGATGATGGTGAGCTTTTAAAGGACGGGCTAAACTTTTGGAGTTTGCATAGGTCATTAGCATTGAGATTAAAGGTTTATAGAATTTTTAATTTGATCGATGAATTCTCCCACTTTCATTTGTTTAGCGTAAAACAATTCTGCGATTTTCTTTCCTTGCTCATCAAGGATTACTGCTTTAGGAAAACTACCTTCTCCGTTGTATTCTAATGCTATCCTCTCATTGTGCGCACGCTCTATTTCAGGTAATTGATTTTTCCTTTTGTAAGGAAAATCTACTAGAAAAAGGATTAAATTTTTATTAGCAAAGGATTCAAATTTTTCTGTTTCAATTATTGATTCTTTTAATTGAATACAGGGTTTACACCAATCGGATCCTGTGAAGATCATTAAGATCTGTTTCTGTTCGTCTTTGGCTTTCGTGAGGCATTCTTCAAAAGAATAGAAAGAAGTTTGAGCTATAAATGTAAATGGAAAAAAGGCAGCCAAAAAGAAAATCATGATTCGCTTAGTCATAATGAGTATTATTTAATGCTTAAGTAATTGTAATATTTACACCATATTCAACAAGTTCTATTACTTAAACAGACTAAGCAGCTTTTACCCTAATTTGAAGAATTATGCATTTAATAGAAATGAGGAGCCAATGAAATAAGGATTTAACATAAATTTCAAAAAAAATTTAATTCTAATATTACCAATATGCTAAACAAAAATTTGTCACTCCCGTAGATAAAGCATAGAATCATTCTAACACTAGGTATTTCCTACAATTAACAAAATCCAATAAAAGGTCTTCATTTTCAAAGACTTGAATTATATAAAATAGGGTCATACCTTTGTTTTACAATCGATTCAAAAAAACTAAAATCAGATCATGGCGATAAGCAAAACATTTTCAAAAACAGCGAAGAAGTGCAAAGTAACTTTCACCTTACCGAAGGCTGCTGCACCTAATGCGAAAGAAGTAAAAGTCGTTGGAGACTTCAATAATTGGAACTGGCAAAAAGGCATTAAACTCAAAGCTGGTAAAGATGAATTTAAAGGTCAAGCAGAACTTAATCCTGGCCAAAGGTATGAGTTTAGGTATTGCATTGATAATGAATTTTGGGACAATGATTGGAATGCAGATGATTATGTAGCTAGTCCTTTTGGTGTTGATAATTCAGTTGTTATTATACCAAATGACCAAGAAAGCAGTG
>CALDYJ010000055.1 GCA_937941095.1 uncultured Saprospiraceae bacterium
ACCTTATAGAGAAATTACAAGAAGTTCACCCAAAAGTAAAATTAATAGTTCCTTCAAAAAATGATATTGAATATAAAGAAGCCATATTGATGGCCTTATTAGGATTACTAAGAATTTTAGGCAAACCAAATTCGTATGCAAGTGTTACAGGTGCAAAGAAAGATACCATTAATGGGGCAGTGTATATACCTTAGCGTACATAGTATTGGATTTAATTAATTAAATAAAGATCATCGAAAAAGGAGCAAACATATTTGTAACTGGAGGAACCGGCCTTGTCGGATCTTATTTACTTCGTTTATTAGTGTCAGAAGCTTATACAGCAATCTATGCTTTAAAAAGGGAGACAAGTGATTTAAGCTTAACAAAAGAGGTGAATGATAAAATTAATTGGATCGAAGGTGATGTATTAGATGTTCCATCATTAGAAGATGCGATGAAAGGAATGGACTTTGTCTTTCATTGTGCTGCATTAGTATCTTTTAATCCTAAGACTTACGATGCAATGATGGAGGTAAATGTCCAAGGAACGGCCAATGTTGTTGACATTGCAAATTTAAATAATGTAAAGAAATTTCTACACGTAAGTTCTATTGCAGCATTAGGAAGAAGAGAGAAGTTATTTTACATTGATGAAAAAACAGAATGGCAGAAAAGCTCTTGGAATACAAAATATGCCATATCAAAACATCAATCAGAAATGGAAGTATGGAGAGCTGCCGCCGAAGGCTTAAACATGGCTATTGTAAATCCTTCGGTAATTATGGGATCTGCTTTTTGGACAAAAGGTACAGGACGATTTTTTAAAATTGTCTGGGACGGATTGAAATTATATCCAACAGGAAGCACAGGCTTTGTAGACGTGAGAGATGTCGTTCATGGCATGCTTAAACTTATGAAAAGCGATATCTTAAATGAAAGAATTGTATTGAATGCAGAAAATATACCTTATAAAAAAATCTTTGATAGCATCGCAGAGAAAATCGGTAAACCCAAGGCAACAATAAAAGTAACAAAACTATTAAGAGAAACGGCTTGGAGAGTTGATGCTGTTTTGAATATCTTTTTTGGAAAAACACCTAGAGTTACCAAAGAAACCGCAAGGAATAGTTCTCGTGATGTGGAATATGGCAAACTTAAATCGATCGAATTACTTGGTTTAGCTTATAGACCCATTGAGCAAACCTTAGAAGAAATGGCTCCACAATTTTTAGAAGCTACAAAAAATAACTTTAAGACTAATTACTTGAATTTTGATTAATTGGCTAGATGGGTTTTAGTTTATGGTTTATCGAAGTGATAATCAATGAAAGACTAAGGACAGCAGATTAATTTTTGACGCGATTAAGGGCCAAAGTCTTTAGCATCCAATTAGGGAGTGGTTTTTCTGGGTCTCGACTTCTCAAATCTAAATACCAATTTATCTTTTTCATGATCGGGATGCGATGAGCTTCAACAAATTCAATCAGCGTACCATCGGGATCTTCGATGTAAGAAAAATGGCCTGCAGCTTCTCCCATATCAAATCCAGGATTACTATCTACTGTAAAAGGAAAACCTTTGGATTGACAAAATTCTTTTAATTCGCTCATTCTATTAACATCAAAGCAAAGATGAATGTAACCAAGATCACCCCAAAGCCTATTTTCAAAAATCTTTTTTCCTTTTCTGTCTTTAGCTTCTATTAACTCAATTTCACTTTGCCCAAGCATTCTACTAAAAGCTCCTTTACGACTTTCTTTTTTATGCCTAAGTAAAATCCTTCTAAACTTCCCATTACCTCCTTCCAATGCATTAAGGTCATCAAATTTATCCGTCTTATCATACACGACTTGGTCATAGCCTAAAACCTCTGAATATAGTTTTAAGGATTGATCTATATCGCTTACTCCAATGATGCACCCGTACATGCCACCGGTAGAAATGCCCGTGTTTTTAAACCAGTCATTACTACTCACGACTTCAAAGATATTTCCGTATGGATCTTTTAAGAAAAAATGAGGAGCACCTTCTGGAGAGCTTATAACTTCAGTTAAGAGATTCGCATTTTTCTGTTTTAGGAACTGATAAGACAGCTTAACATCTTTGCTTTTTATTTTGGCAATGTGTATTCCTAGATCTCCAAGTTGAGGAGTAAAACTAGCGGCAACAGGAGTTCGAGAAGTATATTGCCAGATTTCCATTCCGCCTCCACCTTGTATATTTAAGGCTAGAATTGCATGCCGACTTCTTGGTTCGCCTCCGGTATATGGAAGCATTAAAGCTGCTTCAGCGGCTTCATCAAACATCGGGATATCCATTCCAAAATGTTGTCTGTACCATTTCCAAGCTTCATAAACTTGTGAAACTCCGATGCCGATTTGCTGGATACCACTGATGATTGGTTTTTTCATTTTATTTGATCTTTGCACACAAGAAAATGGTGTCTTTAGGAAGAATGCATTTAAAAAACGGGTAATGGTTTTTAAGCCATTACCCGTTTACTATTTCTATTTAGAATTTAGATAGTAGGCATCTCTTGTTTGTTATATGCGCCACTTTCAAGTTTCTCTTTTATGATACTAAAAGCTACTAATGTTTCGTCGATGTCTTCCATGGTGTGCGATGCAGTAGGAATCAATCTTAGTAGAATCAGGCCTTTTGGAATTACTGGATACACAACAATGGAACAGAATATTTTATGATTTTCTCTCAAATCAAAAACCAATTGAGTTGCCTCAGGAACAGAGCCATGCATGTACACAGGTGTTACACAAGAGTTGGTATTTCCAATATCAAATCCCCTTTCTTTTAAGCCACTTTGGAGAGCGTTTACATTTTCCCAAAGTTTATCTTTTAAGCCTGGATTTGCTTTTAAAGTTCTTAGTCTTACCAATGCACTTTCTACAACAGGCATCATTAATGATTTTGCAAAAATTTGAGAACGCATATTGTACTTCATGTATTCTACAACTTTAGGATCACTCGCTAAGAAAGCACCAACACTAGCCATTGATTTTGCAAAAGTTGCAAAATAAATATCTACTTCATCTTGGATGCCTTGTTCAACTCCAGCACCAGATCCACCTTTTCCTAAGGTACCGAATCCATGTGCATCATCAACCATTAACCTAAATTGATATTTAGATTTAAGGTCTACTATTTCTTTTAGGATACCTTGTTCACCTCTCATACCAAAAACACCTTCTGAGATTACTAAGATTGCGCCTCCTGTACTTTGAGCAATCTTCTCAGCTCTCTTAAGACATCTTTCTAAACTTTCTACATCATTGTGCTCAAAAGCAAATCTTTTACCCATGTGCATTCTCACGCCATCAACGATACAAGCGTGACATCCAGCATCATAAACGATGATGTCTCTTCTATCAGTGATACAATCTATGGCAGACATAATCCCCATGTAACCAAAGTTTAATAATACAGCAGCAGGTTTTTGTACAAATGCTGCAAGCTCTTCTTCTAATTCATCGTGAAGATGAGTATCACCTGACATCATCCGAGAACCCATTGGGTAGGCTAGGCCCCACTTAGCTGCAGCATCGGCATCTGCTTTTCTTATCGCAGGATCATTACCTAATCCGAGGTAATTGTTTACGCTCCATACGATGACTTCTTTTCCATTAAAAGTCATTCTGCTTGAAAGCTCACCTTCTAGTTTAGGAAAAATGAAATATCCCTCAGCTTGATCAGCATACTGTCCTAAAGGACCGGGATTGTTTTTAAGTTTATCAAATAAGTCCATACCTTTTTGATTATGATTAAATAATTTTTGAGGCTTTGCGGCCTTCTTTGAGTTATTAAAATTTGGTCTCCATGTAGCACCAAAATTGGTGGTCCTTACAGAGCCCATGCTTTCTTTTTTAAGATCTGGAGCAGATACGAATCCTTGTTCCATCATCCATTCTTCGTTAAATACTTTTCCTAAGTACCTAGATCCATGGTCTGGAAATAATAAAACTACTACATCTTTATTGCTTAGTTCATTCTTTATTTGGTACATGGCCTGCAATGCAGAACCACTTGAGTATCCAACAAAGATTGCTTCTTTTTCGGCTAAATTTCTTGCAGCAAAGGCACTATCCTTATCATTGACCTTTACAAATCGATCAATAATGTTGAAATCTACATTTTTTGGAATGATTGTTTTACCAAGGCCTTCGACTCTATAAGATTTGATTTTTGATTCATCAAATTCTCGCGTATGAAAATAATGTTTTAAAACAGAGCCATCTGCATCAACACCAACAATTTGCACTGCCGGGTTTTGTTCTTTCAGATACCTTGCAGTCCCTGAAATAGTTCCACCAGTTCCAACACAGACTATCAAGTGAGTGATCTTACCTTCAGTTTGGTTCCAAATTTCTGGACCAGTGCTATAATAATGGGCATCCCCAT
>CALDYJ010000056.1 GCA_937941095.1 uncultured Saprospiraceae bacterium
CCTTTTGGCAAATCCCAGTCTAAAAATTCAGCAAAAATATTATGAGCTAAAACTATACTATCTTTTTGACAAGCTATGCTTGGAACATCAAGTTCTAGTGGTGGTGACCCCACCAAGACAGTGTCTTTAAAAGTTGAAGAACATCCTTCGGGAGAAGTCACTGTTTGGCTAATGATAAATAGACCTTCACTTTCATAGGTTATGCTTTGAGGGGCAAATTCTGAAGAACTTTGACCATCTCCAAAATCCCAGAGATAAACATTCTCACTGGAGAATGTTCCAGCTGTATTGATGTTGATTTCAACAGGAAATGTGCAAGAATAAATTTTATCTATTTCAAAAGCTGCAATAGGGCCTTCAACCAAAATGTATTCTGTTTTCAATTCAGTAGTTTCGCAGCCTTCGATTTCAGTCGTAACTTCTAGTGAGACAGACATCAATCCTGGATTTGTATATGTATAGCTTGGGTTTTTATCATTGGATTTTGCTCCATCTCCAAATGACCATAAATAAGACTGATTTCCTAAACGTGGATCTGTGCTTACAGAACTGGTAAAATTAACTGTCAAAGGGGTGCAACCTACTAATGTTGAAGCATTGAAAGAGATGATCGGTTTTTGATAAACTTCAATGTTTATTTCTCCAATTTTAAACCCGCCTTCCACTTCAAACAATTCTACTAGATAATCTCCTGCATTGATGTAAATGTGTTCTGGAAATTGTAGTTCTGAACTATTTCCATCACCAAAACTCCAAAAGTACCCACTTGGATTTGTTGGTGCCTCAAATTTAACTGTTAAAGGTAAACACCCTTGAGTTATATCGGCTGATTGAGCATTTGCGAAAGCAAAATGAACGAATAAAAATAAACTTAGTTTAAATTGCTTCATATTACCAATATCTTATGATTGATCTTCTGATGTTGTTATACATCTTAATTAATTGTTCCCTTGAAAAGCCACACCAACAATGTGCATAAGTGCTCATAACATTACCCATATCAGGATTGTAATAATCCCCATTTGCATCTACCCCATCGTATATGAACTCACAATGACGATAATAATTTAGGTTTAAAGTGTCTATCAGATATGGGTCTGCAGGTGTATCACAAATTCCATCACCAGCAGTTTCGCAATTCGATCCATCCACTAACTCCACACCATCAGATCTTTCATGAGTAAGTTTTAAGTTAAAAAATGTTCCAAAGGCTTGGGCAATCTCATTGAGACAACCTTTATCGATAAAGATGTTACCTTCACTGGCACTCAAAATATTTCCAAAATTATTGTAACAACCTCCTGGCAATCTAACAACGAATAAATCAATTCGATTTGGTCGACTGTGCAGCCTGATCATTTCTCCAAACAAGTGAGCCTCCGGTTCATTGAAATTTGGATTCTCCATTATTTCAAGTTCACAAGTTTCTATTTCGACGCAAATAGGTTCGAAAAACCTACTGACAGCATCAATGGCATCAACAACTTCTTCTTCGTATAAATCAGGGATAGTCCCATCTACGCTTCCAATGTGAGCGAAAATATGAAAGGTCTTTTCCATGCAAGGCAAATCTTCCGTTCCATCATGCAATTGTGCAAAACCTTGAAACGATAATATTAAGCCAAACAATATTAATTTAATTCTCATAAGTTTATTTAAAATTTAGGACAAAGAATTACATTATCCACTGTTGGTTTTTTATAAATGTTTATGATCCTTTTTAGGCCCAATTCATAAGCACCATTGTGGCTGTTATAATTAGAGGCTTCAGAAATTGTCATGTCAAAGGAGAATCCTATGCTCCATTGTTCGTAATTCATTCCTGCTGTAAAAATCATAGCGTCTCCAACTCTGTAACCTAGGCCAAAAAGCAAGTCTATTTCTTTCTGCTTTTTTTCAGAAGATTTCCTTCCTTTTTTCTTTTTGGCTAAATGATAAATTCCAAGTAACTGAATGTTTACATTCATATGAAAAGTTTGCCTTTTAGATAAAAATCCACTTGAACTCGCCCATTGTCCATATTTCAATTCGAATCTTTTATTGAAAACATGTCGATGAAAAACGTAGAAATTCAATCTAGCTGGGACATCATTTTGGCTTCCTAAACCTTCAAAATCAGCATTCAATAAATGATGCATTGAAATTCCAATTTCAAAAAAGTCATTCTTTTTATGCCTTGCTTTGTATTGAACTCCAATATTAAGGTCAGGATAATTATCTCTAAATTGTTCTAACAATGCTCTATCGGGTGAAGAAGTTCCACTTCCATTTAAATCATCTTCAAAGAGAGCATTTTCTGGATCTGTAGAATTTCGCTGAATTTGCCCGTATTGTGCACCAAATGTAAGCACCTGTTTTTGTTTTTTATCTAAAGCATAGTGATAAGCGGCACTTAAAACAAAACCATTACTCTTAAAGCCAATGTCTCCAGCTTTATCGCTATAAACACTAAGCCCTAAACCTATCCAATCTTGTTTTCTAAAGCCAAAAGCTTGAGGAGAATCAATGCTTATCATTTGAGTTTGATAAGGTTCAAATATAAAAGTAGACCACTGATCTCTAGCAATGGCTGAGATTCTATAAGAACCTAAAAAGTCTCCTGTTTGGGCTGGATTGAAAAATGTTTCAGCAAAATTGTAATTAGAAAAGTGTAAATCTTGCCCATTTAATGTGCTCGCTAATGCAATTAGTGTAAGGGTAATGCTTGCTTTAAATACTTTCATTTTGTTTTATCTCTTCGGTTTTTAAAACCAAGGATTCAACAATATAATGAAATGGAAATGAAAAACGTTGCACCATATCCAAATAAAAAAACCCGAACAGGCTTCACCTGAACGGGTTGTAGAGTGTTAGCTCCAATCTATTTATTTTTCGGTCACTTGAATATAAAAGTTACCATCAGTCAATGCCCCTGCTGAATCCCATATTCTAACATAAATGGCATCAGTTGTCGAGGTAGAAACAGTTGCGCTTCTTAGGATTGGAGTAAACAAAAAACCTCCAAATGCTGTTTCAGCAGTAACTGTTGCAATGATTATCCCACCTTTATAGTTACTTAATGTAAGTTTATATAATCCAATACTTTCTTTGCTTACTGAAAGATTTGGAGTTCCTTCTGATATTGAACCTGAACTTGAAACTTTTGCATAAGCAGAAATCAACATGTCCGAATCCCCAGTATCACTTTTATTAATTTCTCCTGATTCAGCATCTATCTCCATCGAACCACTTAAGCCTGCATTTAGAAAAAGGCTCCCTGATCTTAAAGTTGAAGAATAAGAAAGTCCAATAATCCCCCCTGTGCTTACAAAAAGGTCACCTGGTTTCAAGACAGCGGAAGCGCCTACCGTAAGAAGAGTCCCTGTACTAGTTCCTGGTCTTTGTATTCTTAATTCTTCTGCATTTAATTTAAAAGCTTCATGACTTCCCTCTTCTCCAAGTAATTCTGTTGCTTTAAAACTTATTTCGTTTGTTCCGTCCGTTACGGCCATCACATTATTTCTAATTCTTGATTGATTATTAGAAGAACCTACTGAATAATAATCTATTCCCAAAGCATCCATAATATATCTTCGGTTTGATCCACCGCTATATCCTTCAATTGTATTTCCATACATTGTAATTCTACTTGATGCTGAAGAAGATGGATAATGAATGAGGCCAGATTCTTCTTTCCAATGATTGATATCATTTAATAAGACATTATCTCCATTAGTGATGGTTAAAGAAGTTGAATTAACATTAAGATCTTGTAATTCATTGAATGGGTCTGCATCGGCATCTGTTCCTCCGGTTGGTATCGTTACTGTATTTCCGTTTGACAATGTTAATTCAGAACTCACCGCATCGAAGCTTAAAGTTTGTAGTTCATTCGTTTGATCAGCATCTGCATCTTCTACATTTAGTGAAAGCGTAGAACCATCACTCAAACTTATATTTCCAGCATTGCCATTTGTACTAATGTCTTGTATTTCATTATTTGCATCTGCATCTGCATCTTCTACATTCAGTGAAAGTGTTGAGCCATCTGTCAGGCTTATGTTTCCTGAGGTCCCATCAGTTGCGATGTCTTGTATTTCGTTTAATGGATCTGCGTCTGCGTCTGTTCCTCCTGTTGGAATCATCACTGTATTACCGTTTGTCAAAGTCAATTCAGATGTTCCTACATCGAAGCTTAAGGTTTGTAATTCATTCGTCCCATCTGCATCTCCATCTTCTACATTCAGCGAAAGTGTAGAGCCATCCGTCAGGCTAATGTTTCCAGATGTTCCATCTGTTGAGATGTCTTGTATTTCATTCAGTGGATCTGCATCGGCGTCCGTTCCTCCTGTTGGAATTGAAATTGTATTTCCATTAGATAGTGATAGTTCAGAAGTCACCGCATCAAAACTCAAAGTTTGCAATTCATTTGTCTGATCAGCATCTGCATCCTCAACATTCAAAGAAAGTGTGGAACCATCTGTCAGGCTTATGTTTCCAGATGTTCCATTTGTTGAGATGTCTTGTATTTCATTCAGTGGATCTGCATCGGCGTCCGTTCCTCCTGTTGGAATTGAAATCGTATTTCCATTAGATAGTGATAATTCAGAAGTCACCGCATCAAAACTCAAAGTTTGTAATTCATTTCCAGGGTCAGAATCTGCATCTTCTACTTGATCACCATCTAAGATGTCTGTAGGAATTCCTGGTAAAGTTGACCAATCTTGCAATTCATTTGTTGCATCATTATCTCCATCTCCTGTTCCTCCAGGTCCTGCTGGAACTTGGATTGTACTTTGTATCGTGCCATCTGCATTAGTCAAAGTAATTACACTTGTCAATGGATCTATAGATAAGCTTTGCTTTTCATTTTCTGAATCTGAATCTGCATCATTAATCAGGGCAGTCAAATCCACAGTTTGCATTCCACCACCATCAGTTATTACTAAAGCATTTCCATTTAACTGTACATCAGTATTGAATTCATTTCCAGGGTCCGAATCCGCATCTTCTACTTGATCACCATCCAATAAGTCCGCAGGTACATTATTTAACGCATTCCAATCGTTTGAGCCACCTGGTCCAGAAGGTAAATTGATGGAAGATTGTTCTGCACCAGAAGCATCCTTTAATTTTAAAACACTTCCATCTATTTCTAAAAACTGAATTTCGTTTGTTGCATCTGCATCGGCATCATCCACTTGATCACCATCTAATAAGTCTGCTGGAACATTATTTAATGCATTCCAATCGTTTGAGCCACCTGGACCAGAAGGTAAGTTGATTGAACTTTGCTCTGCTCCTGCAGCATCCTTCAATTTCAATACATTTCCATCTAATTCTAGATACTGAATTTCATTTAATGGATCAGCATCTGCATCTTGGCCTGTTGAAATTTCAACACTAGATTCTGTTGTACCATCTGCATTAACTAATTGAAGCGTTGTACCAGCGTATACTAAAGTTTGGATTTCGTTTAATGGGTTGGCATCAGCATCATCAACATCATCTCCATCTTGGATATCTGCTGGAATACCAGTTAATGCTCCCCAAGTACCTAAAGGTGAATTGGCTTCAGGCAACTGTACTTGGCTGTATACTTCACCATTAGCATCTAATAATTTCAAAACATTCTCAAAATCTAAAGAAAGGGTTTGCATTTCATTATCAGGATCAGCATCTGCATCTTCTGTGCTATCACCATCTAAAAATTCTGTTGGGATGCCTTCAATTTGTGACCAAATGATCGAACCACCAGGGCCTGTACTAAGCGTTACTGAATTTTGCACTTCTCCATCTTTATTTACTAAAGACAATACATTATTAGCATAGTTTAAAGTTTGGATTTCATTGTTTGGATCGGCATCTGCATCTTCCACCCCATCTTGTAAATGTGCTAATTCGATTTCATTGCCATCCGTGATAGAAAGTACTGTATTTTCAATGCTTAATTTTTGATTATCAGAATCCTCAAAGTCATCCATAAACTCATTAATGTTTACGTAGTCTCCATCACTTAATTGTATGCGTTTTGTTGTTGGGTCATAACTTAAGGATTGTAATTCGTTGCTAGGATCAGCATCCGCATCATCTGCATTTTCAACAGTCTTTGCATGCATGGCATATGGTACGGATAATATAGGTGATACCCCCATTGTTAAGTAATCAATTGTTCCGTCTTCTAAATCTGTATCCATTTCCACTAAAAGAGAATAATTATTTTCACTCCAATCGATTTCGTCTACGCTAGTGGCATTACCCATGATAAAATCACCAGATCCTATATTGACAGAAAAAACTCCTGCCTTATTGGTTTTTAAATCTATGTATTCTTCAGAGTAAGCAGTAAATGAACCTTCCAAGAAAATGGAAATCTTTAATGCAATTTCTGCATTCTTCATTATTTCTCCATCCGCATTTCTCACTACACCTTGGTATTTAAAGGAAGAAGGGCTTTGTGCATTTAGGCTTTCCGCAAATGGGAATATAAAAAGCAAGCTGAGTATTATGTATATTAAGTTTTTCATTTTATTACTTTTTTATTGGTCAGTTATTTTGATGAATGATTTGTTGTAAATGATTTTTTCGCTTATCAATTCAAGAAAAAAAACACCATCTTGAAGTGTTGTAACATCAATTTTTATTTGATTTGTTTCATTAAATTTTTGCTGCAGTTTTACTTGACCATTAGAAGAGATTATTCTAAGTTCAAAGTCGTATGATTCTGGTGTAGATAAATTCAGTTCTCCAAAAGTTGGGTTTGGAAACAATTCAAAATCTTGGCTTGTAATTGTTTTTATACTAGTGGTTTCAAATCCACAATCGACAGTTTCATAGGTTTGCATAAAGCCATTGGTTAGCACACATTCATCATAAGTACCTGTAATGATTTCACCTATGGTAGCATCTAAATCACCTATTGCTGGATTTTCAAAAGCATCTCCTACATTCGAGATCAATTCTAAATCAATGGATTGGGCATTTATGAAAAGTGAACCTTGGGATAAGAGGACCAATAGTGACAGGGCCCTTATGTAAGCTTTCATTTCATTTGATTTTTAGATTAAAAAATTTGATTTTATTCCAAATGGCTAACCCAAATTATAGTAAGGTATATACCATCGTTAGTAAGTGCTAAGAAAATCAAAAAGGTAAATCAGAATGAATAGAAATCTGAAATGAAGGCTGTTTACACAGAAGTAAGTTTGGTATTTTTGATCAGTAAAAATGCTAAAAATAAAAAAACCAATGCTCCTATTCCCCAAAAGAAAAAACGACTATTGGAAAAACTCAATGGCTTCATATTCCCATTTGCAATAAAGCCGGCCCAGTAGTAAGGATGTTTTTGAGCTTCGGAGATGGTTTCATCCGATAAATATTTTTTCTTGGCTTCAGCCAATGAGTGATCGATTCTTTTCTTTTTTAATAATTCCACGTAAAACAATTCCATGACTTGCTTGGTAGAAGCGTCTGGCACTTTCCAAAGACTCATCACTGTACTGTTTACACCGGCATAATGAAATGCATTGGCTAAAGAAAGTACACCTTCACCTTCACTCTGGAGCCCTACACCGGTATTGCATGCACTCAAGACCGCTAAATCTGCATTGAGGTCCATGTTGTAAATCTCAAAAGTGTGTAGCTTATTGTCTTCTTCGCTATCATTTGCTAAATTTGAAAACATCAAATATGAATTTAAATGATCTTCTGTGTCAGTAATGCCATGCATTGCTAAATGAAATAAATTAGAAAAAGGAGCTTCCTTTTTAAAATTATCTTCATTCGCCAAAAGGCCAGTAAATAATGAACCATTGAGTAGTTCACTTATCTTGATCGATTCATCAATTGCTCCAGGCAAATTATAATCTCCTGATCTTATCAATTCAGCAAGCATTTTTTTAGAGCCAACAGCTGCAAGGTCAGGGCTTTTATAAGTAGGTGCAAAACAGATTGGATTATTCTTGTTTCTCGATTTTGATGATTTTTGATCTTTAAAGATTCTTAATGAATTTGCATATTGAATCGTTTTACTTTCAAAAAGGTATTTACCATTATTATCCAATAAGACATCAAAAGAAAGGTACATACTAGCACCATCCGGAATAATGACTAAATGATCAGTTTTGGGCGAGACTTCAAGTCCTTCAAACAATTCTGTGTTTACTTTTTTAGCAAGATCCTGATGATTTAAACTTGTAGGATTTTTAATTGATGCTATCAAAGCTAAAATGTTTTCCTCAAATTTTGTTGTTGCTTTATCAAATGCCTTATATTGTATGCCTTGATGATCAAGGTAGAATAACCAAGTATGGTCATGGCCATCATGAAATTCAATTATTGCCGTTGATTGATCAATGTCCTTACTGATTTGAAAATCAAAGTCCGTACTTAATTTCTTGTACCAATTAAAATTCTCGCTCAATGTTTTAGTCAAGGCTTTCTTCTCTAATTTTAAACTGAAAAGTTTTGAGTTTAAAGAATCAAGCTGAGATTCATTAGCATTGAACAACCTTTGCCTTACGCTTGCTAATTCAGTTTCAAGTTCATTCAATTTTGAGAAATCATTTTCTTGACTGTGTAAAAGAAATTCATCTTGTTTTAAACTTAAATTTCTTTTTAGCAATCTTGCTTTATGACCATCAATTATGCTGAGGGCAGCATATAAATATGCTTGATCCTCCTCTAATTCATAAGCTGCCAAATTAATTTCTACAAACCTATCAAAGAGATCGGGATATACATTATAATAAGCAGCAGTTACTGAAGGGTCAATATTGTCAGCATTATTTAATTCAAATAATGCATAAAGTTTTTTTTGTAAAGTCAATGCTTCTTCTAGATCACTTTTTTCATTAAGCTTTTTATATTTAGCATTGAGGTATAGTAATCGGTGATAGTTTGCTCCAAAATATTTGGTATTGCTTAACAGCTCAGTTTCTGAAACCTTGTCACTTTTTTGTATTTCTAAACATGCTGCCTCGTAGATGTTAAGGTAATGGAGTGTTGAGTCCCAGTTTTCAAGTTGAGTATAAGCAGATAAAAGTATTGGATAACGCACGTCATTATATTGTTCCGCATTTTCACCAAGGTGTTGAATTTTATGTGCCTTTTTTATGACTTCAATGGCTTTATGAAATTCTTTTTTTCTTTCATAGATGTATCCAAAAGTATTATACATGTTTATAGAGTACAAATTATCGGGTCCATACTTTTTTATATTTATGTCTAATGCTTTTTGATTGTAAGCTTCTGCTTCATCATATTTTTCCATCAATAGATATGCTTGGGCCTTTATGACAAAAGCTTTAATGGAATAGCCTGAGCTCAAATTTTCTAAATGTTCTTCTGACTTTTCGATGTAATTTATAGCATCCTCAGGCATATTTGTGGAAATGTAATTAGAAGCTAGGTTGAGGTACATTCCAATAATCTTTTTATCGGAGACTGGAAATCGCTTTTTTAAGATCCTTATAGTTTCTTTATTGTATTCGATGCTTTCTTTGTATTTGGATTCAAAAGTAAAGCACCTTGCCAAGTTTCGATAGACAAAGGACAATGAGTATGAATCTTCATTATAAATCTTGAGGTATTCCTCTCTTGCTTTGAATAAATATTTTTTTGCTGTTTGTATTTTATAATTAAAGACGCAATTTTTTCCATAAGCATTGTAGATGTCTCCTAATAAATAATCATTCGCGTTTTCAATTTTCTCAGCATGCTTAATTGCTAGAAGTAATAGTTCTTCTTTTTCTTTATTTGTGCTTCTGTAAATTAAGGATTTAGAATAGTAAGCTCTAGCTAAGGCATAATGATTTGATGGATCACTCGCTTGAAGCAAATCAATTGCATTTTGATCCCAATTTAGAGCTTCTTTTTTTAATTTCTTTGACTTGAGAAATCTTGAGTAGTTGTGATAAGCATGGCTTAATTCGGAAAAAATTGGAAATTCAAGTTTATTCATTTCTTCAATTAATGCCTCGGTCGTTCGTATGGTTTCTTCTCCATGTTTACGATAAGACATGCAGTTCAATTTATGATTTCTAATGGCAAATTTCAAGGAATCTTCTATGGTCTCATCATTTACAATAAGATCATAAACTTGAGAATAAACACTATTAGCTTCTTCATAATAGGCTTCTGCTTTAAGGGAGTCTGCTTTTTGTAACAAAGCATCATTAGCACTTTGGCAAAAAACATTCAAAGAAATAAATAGGAAAATTACTATCCAAAAGAATCTTATTTTCATATTGTTTTATTCGTTATGCTAAAAGCGATAATAAAATTAGCCAAAGCTAGGTTTGAATTTTTTAAAAAGAAGAAAAACTAAAACCAAAAACAAAAGTACAACCACTCCCCTAATAAGAAGATGTGTATTCGACAACTTTAATGGCTTCATGTTTCCATTTGCAATAAACCCAGCCCAGTAGTAAGGATGTTTTTGTGCTTCAGAAATAGATTCATCCGAAAGGTAATCGAGTTTAGCATTTTTCAAGGCTACATCTATTCTTGCCCCTCTGCTTAAATAGGTATAAAAAGATGTCATAATATTGGAGGTTGCAACATCAGGAACTTTCCAAAGACTCATTACTGTATTACTTACTCCAGCATAAGTAAATGCATTTGCCAAAGACATCACACCTTCCCCACTGTTAAAAACACCTTTACCAGAATTACAAGCACTTAAGACAACTAGGTCCGAATTCAAATTCATATTTATTATTTCAAAGGCATGCAAGTAATTATCATTTAGGCTATCTGGGAATGCGGTAGAAAAAACCAGTTTAGAATTCATTTCATTTTCTCCATCCAACATCCCATGCATTGCTAGATGGATGACCTTATAATCTTCTAGTGTTGTTTTAAAATTTGTTTCCGTAGCTTCGGTTTCTTTGCAATGTTCTCCTCCAAGGATTTGGCTTATTTTCTCGCATTCGATTTTTGCACCCGGGAGATTAAAAAACCCTTCTCTAAAAGCTAATAAATTAGATTGCTCAGATTCAAAGCTTGCTAGAAACTCTTTTTCGTATGCTGGTGAAAAACAAATGAAACCTTTTCCGTGGTTCTTCTTAGCATTTAACTGTTGATGCAATACTCTTAATGAATGAGCATATTGGACATTGTAGTTTTCGATCAAAAGTTGTTTTTGATAAGTCAACAAATCAAAATTTAGAAAACTCATTTCTTCATCCGGAATAATGATCAAATTCTCAATTGAAGGACTAATGCTTAAATCAGAAAAAATTCGTTTGCTTAATTGTTCAGAATTAATTTTCCAGTTTGAAGCGCTGGAAGGCTCAAGGGCTTGGTTAAGATCATTTAATTCTTCTCTAAGAATATTTTTATCTTCAATAAGCACATACTCAATCTTAAATTTATCTTTATAAAACAAATAAACATCATCCGCAACATAGACAAATTGAAGAATTGCCGTTTTTTTATTTAGTTTTTCAAATAAGCTTTGAAAATTAAAGTCGAAGAAATCGTTATTCCAATTATTCTTTTCTGCAATCGCTTTAGTAATTGTTCGCTTGTCTGTTTCTAATTCAAATAATTCATCATCAAGTTTACTTTTCTCTTCTTGATTAGCCATCAACAAAGCATCTTTAATGTTGACGATGTCTAAGTCTATTTCATTTTGTTGATCAAGAAGATTAAGATCATTTGCATCATTTTTTAGTTTATTTTTTCTGAAGGTTTTATTTAAAATTCTAGCTTTATACTTATCCAGTGCCACAAGACAAACGTCGAGGTGATTAGGGTCATTTAATAAATTAGCTAAGGCTATTTTTGTTTCAATAAAACCTTTAAATGAATCGCTAAAAATATCTTTTGAAAAGCCGAATGCATTTAAACTCAAATTATCAGACCATAAAAGATCTATTGTTTTTAGGATTTCGGTATAGCTTTTATCAACACTATTTAGGTCATCAATTTTGTCAGACTTCGCAAATTTAATTTTATGAATATTGGCCAACAAGTCCAATGCTTCCAAATAGAGAATTGGGTTTCTTGATTTTAGTAAGTAATGGTCTGGATAATATTCACCAAAGGCTATCTCAGCTTCTTTAGTTTTTCCTATTTTAAGCAGACTCCTTATATAAACAGGATAATTAGCAAAGCGGCCCTCATGGGTCAATTCATGGTGATCTTCTATTTCATTTTCTAGTTCGACAAAACTGATGGCTTTGGCATATTTTTCTTGTTTATAATACAAGCTTATAAGATCATTATAAACAACTAAGTTTTTTAAAGAACATTCGCCATATTTTTCAAGTGATAAATCTAGGGCCTTATTTAATAGCACTTCAGCTTCCTCCAATCGATTTAAATTCATTAAAGCCCGAGCTTTGAGGTAGTAGGACCTTATTGTCAAACGAATGTTGTTTTTTTGAATGATTAGTGGTTCTAGGTTTTGAATTTCTTTTAATCCTCTTTCAAATTTTTTTGCTTTTGAGTAGATGGCAGCATTACCAAGTTTAGTATCTAATACTGTGAAGTGATTTTCTTTTCTTCTTTTCCCCAAAATGGCTGTTGCATGTTCTCGGTACCTAAGTGCTTCTAGGTAATCCGATTCTTTTTTGAAACAATCAGCCAAATTTTTGTAGGCATAATAAAGTTCGTATGCTCCGGTGCCTAATTCTTTTTTGATGTACTCAATGGAATTTAAGATTTCGACTTTTGCAAGATGAGACATGGATAACTCATTTAAACAGACTCCAATACTTAGACCTGCTCTTGCTATTCTTTTAGCGTGTTTTGGATTATTCTGGTCTAAAATATCTCTTGATTTATAAAAGAATTGTTTAGCTTTTCTAAATTCTCCATTTTTATAATAATTTCTAGCGATTTTATTTAAATAAATATTCATGCCTAGCTTATTGTGGCTATGACCTTTTGCGAATGTTTCATAAGCTTTTTTATAAAGTGGACTTGCTTCGTGTGGAGAATTGAGTTCTCTGGTAATGTCCGCTTTAATGCCGAAGCATCTAGCTAATAATTTTATTGGGGTAATCTCAAGTTTATGTAAATTATTAATACAGACATCAAGAAGTGCTTCTGACTCTTCCAGTTGATCATTGAGCAATAAATTATAAACTTCAATTTCCATCACTGTTAATGTGAAAGAATCTACTAAACCGCAATGTTCGATCAATATTTCTTTTGCTAACCTAATTTTATTGATGGCTTTTTCATTTTGACCGTCGATTTCAAAGTTTATGGCTTCTTTTTTTAACGCTTCCGCTTGATCTAATGGTGAAGTCAAATGATTGTCAGAGGCAACAAGGCAGGTTGAAGTAAGGATAGACCAGTACAAGGCTATCCCAATTTTAAATAGATTGGAAACATTCATTTGGTAGCGTTACATTATCTAAATTACTTAATTTGGCTTTAAAAATCAAAATTCACTTATAATTTGTGATCTTTGAAAAGAAAAGGTAAATGACATGGTCCAAAAAATTGATATTAAATTTTATTGATCAATATGATTTACCTTTTTTATTATATTAGAACTATTCAATAACTGTATATAAATACTGAATGTTAGTAGCTGACTTAGTAGAATCTTTTAAAAAGGATCATAAGCATGCACTTGAAGAATTTTATACTACTCAAAAGGATAATTTCCTTAGGTGGGCAAAGGCGAGGTTTAGCTCAGATGAAAGTGATTTGTTAGACGTTTATCAAGATGCTGTCATCGTGTTGTACACCAATGCAATAGAAGGAAAATTAGCTGATATTAATACAAGCCCTGAGGCATATTTATTTGGTATAGCTAGAAATCTATTGTTGAAAAAAACAGCTCAAGGAAAAAGGATAAGTTATCAAGAGGAAATAAAAGAAGAACAGATTGACGGTTTAGACCTTAGCATATACAAGAGATTTGATGACGATCATAATAAGAAAATATTATATGAGGCATTCAATCAACTGAAAGATGGGTGTAGACAATTATTAACAATGTATTACTTTAAGAAATTTAGAATGGATATCATTCAAGAGCGATTAGGATACGATAATACAAACGTGGTAAAAAGCCGCAAGCATCAATGCATGAAGGCTTTGCAAAAATTACTTGTTAAATCTTAAGCATGGAGTCAAACGATAAACACATAAATCTTATAGATAAAATCATTCGTCAGGAAGCGAATGCTGCAGAAAAAAATGCTTTTGATCAATTGATGAAAGAAGATGCTTCATTTAAGAAGCAATATCATTTTCAAAAAGATTTGGAAGCGGTAAGTAAATCTCAGGAGCAGCATTTCTTAAAAAAACAATTACAAAATTTAGAAGCAAAGCAGGCAATTGAAATTCCGACAGAAGCAAAAAAAAGAAGTATAGTTTTTTACTTAACAAGAATGGCTGCTGCAATAGCATTGTTAGCCGCAGCTTGGTTTGTTTTTAACACAAAGGCCCCTAGTAGTGAGCAGCTTTTTGCAGATAATTTTACAGCACATCCTAATGAATTGACGAAAGTAGAAAGAGGAACTACTCAGTCTGGAGCTACTGCAAGTGTTAGTATTTTGGATAAAGCGTTTAATGCTTACCAAAAAGGAGATTATAAAATTGCTTTGCAAAATTTTGAAGAATATTACTCAGCTTCAAAGGATGAAAATGTTTTATTCTATAAGGCCATTTCTTTAATTCAATTGGATCAATCTAAGGAAGCTTCCACCATTCTCGAAAAATTGGCGTCAAGCAATATAAAAATAGAAGCCTCGGTCGTTCAATGGTATTTGGGCCTCTCCTATTTAAAGAATAATAAGCTACCAGCTGCTAAACAAGCTTTTCAAAAAGTATTAGATGCTCCGGGGCAGTTTCGGAAAACTTCTGCTAAGAATATATTGGAAGAAATTTAGAGGTTTTATTTCCAAATTTTAGACACAAAGTTCGCAAGGTTTTGCAATGTGTTTTTTTTGGCGATAAGCATTCATGACGAAAGGCTCTGCGATGTACGAAAAAGATTTTCAAAGCTTCAAATAAAATACCCCACCTGAGTATAATATCCAACACCAGTTTGCCATTCGAACTTCGTCCTTGTAAATCGTTTTTCATTTATCCATTTAGAGCTATTAGATTTAATAGCTCTTATAAGATCAGAAAGACGACAAGTTAGTTTAGTTCTGCATTAATGCATAGGCTGACGATCTAACACAAACATCTCAAGATCCCCTGACATAAATGCATGATAAATTTAAAAATCCGCCATTTTGGCTTAAAAATAGGCATGGAATAGCTATTGTACTCTAGTTTAACATAAAATAATCATGTTATGCGATCAAAAATTAATATGTCTTCGATTCAGATCGAATTCATTTTTCCGAAAGAAAGAAGCTTCAAAAACGAGGAAGCTCATAAAAAAGAAAGCTTTAACTTATTAAATATAGTAGGCAAGCTGGATCATTCCAAAGCAAGTATGAATTAAGGTGGAATTTGTTGATTTTGGATTTGCTAATTGCTTTTATTCATTGCATTTCAAAGGATATAATGCTTTGGGGAATTAAATTGTGCTAAATTTGTGTTGTAAGCTTATGATCATTTTTAAGGCCCCATAGTTCAAACCCGTTTTCGGGATTTCACTATGTGGTAGTTTGACAATATTTAAATAGTCTTATTAAATAGTTTTGGTTTCTGTATCAAAGCTTCATTTTTAAGGCCCCATAGTTCAACTGGATAGAATATCAGATTTCGACTCTGACGGTTGCAGGTTCGAACCCTGCTGGGGTCACTAGAGAATACTTTAAGCCTATGCCCGAAGGGTGTGGGCTTTTCTCTTAAAATACTTGAGCTTGCTCAAAAGTATTTTATGAGAAATGAACACAAGAGCGAAGCGAGCTGGATTAATTATTTTGACCTTGGAACCCGATAGGCAAGCCGAAGGCAACCCTGCTGGGGTCACGAAGGGACTAAAAAGTCTGCACCCGTACGGTGCAGGCTTTTTTTGTTTTGACAGAGGACCCCAGGAGGATCGCCGACAGGCTATCCTCCTGGGGTCACTGGCGAGACAAAAGGCCTGCGCACATCGTGCGTGTTTTTTTTTGGAAACATTCGAGCTTGCTCGATAATGCAGACATGATAAAAAACCATGACTCACGCAGCGAGCAGGGCTTTTGTTTTTGGCTGAGGAAGAAAAATCGTGATCAACTTTTTGAGGTTACAGAACTGTTTCCACATTCAAGAAAGAAAATGAAAAAAGCCTGAGGACTTTGTCCTCAGGCTTTTTTCTATATTATAAAAACAAAGATTCTAACTTATTACTAACAATCCTCAATAAGTTCAAATAATTTCTCATCATTTTCAACGTCTAACAGTTGATTGTCCTCATCTTCTAATTGAATTGGATATACGAACATCAGTTCTTCTTTATCATCTATAATATCTTCTAATTGATCTTCGGAATTAATCATATAAACATTGCCATCAGCATCAACTAATGAGAAAGGATAAACAAGATCATAACAGTCAGTAATATCATCTATGAGTTCTTCAAATTCTTCGTCCTCATCTTCTTCTCCTTCATCTTCTTCTTCACATTCCTCAGCTAAATCATGTAGTTCTTCAGCATCATTGACTTGAATTAAATCCTGATCATCCATAAGTACTACTGGGAATATTAAGGCTAAAGACTCCTCTTCAATAACATTTTCAAGCTGCTCTATTGTATTGATAGAAACCATCATTGAATCCTCATCATAGAAATTTACTGGGAAAGAAATTGTGAAACACTCTAAAGCATCTTCCAAATCCTCTAAGACCTCTTCATTGTCTTCATCTTCTTCTTCATCTTCTTCTTCATCTTCATCTTCATCTTCATCTTCGTCTTCGTCTTCGTCTTCGTCTTCATCTTCGTCTTCGTCCTTAAAATCATCACAATCTTCTTCTAGTTCTTCGACATCCTCTTCAGAATTAACTGTAATACTTTCACCATCCATATTTAATACTGAAAAAGGGTAAACAACATCGACAATTCCACCTTGGAGAAGAACATCAATCAATTCTTCTTTATCATTCACTAAAATTGTGTTTGATTGATCATCAATTAAACTTATTGGAAATACTAAGCTGTAACAGTCTTCCAAATCTTCAATTAAATCTTCAAAATTATCATCTCCTCCACTACCTCTTGGGCCTTTAAATTTGATTACTGGTTTCAAAAAATATTCACCATTTTTTTGAATGATTGAAGTACAAGCAAAGAAATCCACAACAAGATCTTGATCACCAACTAAAAGGTCGAAGTCTATTTTAACTTTCACTTCGTTATTATCTTTCTTCAAATCCAATGGAAAAGTTTCTCCGTCTACAACTATAGTATTATTCTCACCTAGTTCAAAATAAAGGTTTTCTACTTCATCGAAATCCACATTTCCAGAAGCGATTAGCGTATCTACTCCACCTTGAAATTCAAGCAGATTGTAAATACCAGAAGCTGTATTTAATTCAACAACTAAACCTTCTTCATCCTCTACTAAAATGTTTAATATTTCAACATTGACTTCATCTGCCTCAAATGGACAATCGATCATGTATATGTTCAAAACTTTAGGGTCCTCATTTACTTCAGGATCTTGACAAGAAAAAAGGCACAAAAATCCTAGTGCTAAAAGATAAATGACATTAAATAATTTCATAATAATTTAAAAGTTTGAGTTATAATTTTTAATTCAAATACAATTACGTTAATTGGAACTGTATTGGTTGCACAGGATTAAAATTGATAAATAAATTCAGCATTTATTCCTACCTCTCTAGGTTGAATATTTTCCCTTTGAAGAAGCTGAGTCGAAACATAAGGTCTTATCGTCAAGCTGGTACCATTGTACAATTTGGTTCCAAGCCCGACGGAATATTCGTAAAACAATGGGTACTGATAATCACTCGTAGTTTGAGTCCTTTCTGAAAAGATTTTTTCATCATCTTTCAAATTGTATAGATTCTTTTGACTTAAATCCCATTTATTTTGAAAACCACAACCTAATTCAAGAAAAAATTTACCTCTTTTAATAATAGTATAATTTATGGACAATGCCATATTCAAATGTTCATACTCTTTAACTATATTTTCTGTTTTTGTAGCAATAGATCTAAGTTGAATAGAAGAAATTCGAAGATCTTGGCTATTATAAAAAGTATAGAATTTTCTTCTTCCATAATTAATTTGAGCTTTTAAACTAATTCTCTTATTTATATATAACCCACTTATTAAACCAAAGTTAGTTCCCCTTGCTTTCGAAATGAATCTGTGCTGAAGATCATTTAAACCTATTGAAGCGCCTAAGAAAATTGAGAGCCCAGAATTACTTTTTATATTCGTTTTTTTAATGTCTGGAAAAGCTTTTGACTCCACATTTGGAGGTAAATGGGAAAACTTTTGCAAAGGAGTAATTTCCAATAAAGCTACCTTGTTATTACTTGAAATCTGTGAGATCTTTTCTTTTTTATTTGAACCATTAGTCGAATTTACTTTAGCATCATGATTCTGACTATCGTTTCTCGGATTTAGCTTAGAATTATCAAAGTAAATTTGATTTTGAAAATTTAGTTTTGATCTATTAATTTCTTTCGCAGTCTTCTGTATTGATGTATTTCCATCTGAAAAGGAATGACCAGATGTTATAGAGGATTTATTTTTCAGATATTCTTTGCTTTCCATAAATTGTCTTGAAATTGCTCCTCCTCCATTTAGTGAGAAGTCAGCATTTAAATCCTCAGACTTATTCGATATTAACGTTTCTTGCTCCTCTTTGACTATGAAAATTTCATCTGAGGAAGCAGTTTGTTTATTGCTTCGTTTTTTAGATTCGAAGCTTAAATCAGTAAAATAAAACAAGTAAGAAAGTAAGCCAACTAGCAAGAAACCTGCTATAATAAATTTCCAGAAAAAGATAGGATTTGTGTCTTCTGAAAGATTTTCTTTTTCAAATTTTAGCCAAGCTGCTTCAGGATTTGTGGTGCTAAATTCAGATTGGTAAGTTTCTTTTATGTGTTTCTTAAAATTATCCATTGAGTAATGATCGGGGTCTAATATTGTTTGTTTGCAAATAGTTTTTTATAATCTTCTTGGCTCTTGATAAAGCTGATTTTGAAGTTCCTTCTGAAATGTCCAGCATTTGACCAATTTCTTTATGGGTATAATCTTCGAATATGTACAAATTAAAAACAAGTCGATATTGAGTAGGTAATTCTTGTATTAAAGGTAATAGTTCTGGACTAGTTCCTTGTTTAAATTCAGATTCTTGCACATCAATATCTTTCAGTTCGACGATTTTTATATCCTTAAATCTTTCATTTTTTCTATATCGGTCAATGCATGTATTTACAGTAACTTTTTTAAGCCAGACTTCGAATGGATAAGCAGGATCATACTTATCAATTTTGAAGAAGACTTTTAAAAAAACATCATTGGTCAATTCTTCAGCATCTTCATTAAAACCTACATACCTAGAAGTAATCGACATGATCAACTTAAAGTATTTCAAATAAACTACTTTCTGACATTTTCTGTCCTTAGAAAGTAGCAGTTCTTTTATTTTAATTCCTGTGTTCACTGATGTATTATAAGAATACGAGAATATTAAGAAGAATGGTTGCAAGAAAAATAATATAATAGAAAAACCTTAATGATATATTATAATTCATAAGCATCTGACTCATAACTAACCTTCTCTACAAAATTTATGACACTCCGTTAATAAATATATTAGCTTAACCTAGAATTTAAGGACTGTAACTCACTGAAAATGAATCATGATAAAAATCCATAGCTCGCGCCAGCGAGCAGGACTTTTGTTTTCGACCAAAAGCATAATTGTGGATCTCCAGACAATACCTTACTATCATTCAAACTTACTTGAGAAAAGATAAAGTACAACTCCACTCTAGTCATATCCCTGCAACATCCCCCTCCTAATCCATTTTTCATAAAAGTACTGCATCAAATTTTATGTTAGTGCTTCTTAAAATCAGCAAAAACTTCGACTATATCTTTATAATGAACTTCACTCCTCCATAGAAATTTCTAGGAAGACCAGGATAATAGTACCTAGGAAGGTTAGCGCCAAAAGAGCTTGCATTAATCAAAATCATTGAAGCATATTTTTCATTCAACACATTTCGAATCCCTAAATAAGTATTTAATTCAAAAGACTTTTCTTTTTTCATGAAATCAAAGGACTTCGAGAATCCTAATTTAAGATTAAATAATTTATAAGCCTCCGAATAAATAGCATTATCGTCTCGCATCGGAAAGGCATCTACATACTGGAAGTTCATATTACCATAAAAACCAAACTTTGTTTTAGCATCCATTCCAATATTTAAATGATGTGGCGGTGCTCCTGTCAATGCATTCCCTGAATAATCCTCTCCATTGTTTTCAAAATCTACGAAAGTATAATCACTATAGGTGTAAGATAAAAAGCTAGTAATTTCATTCGGCTTATTCGAAAATCGATAAGCCAAAAATGCTTCTAAACCATTGTGTCTGGTTTCTCCGGCATTGATTCCAATGAATTGATCTTCTGAGATTCTCTCCGTTTGTAATAAATCTTTCACACGCATCTGATAAATGGTGACTTCATAATCCAATTTTGAAAACAATTTTCCTCGAGAACCTATTTCATAATTCCATCCACTTTCTGGCTGAATCTCTGGATTAATTTCTCCATCTGGCGTAAAAGTTTCTTCATTGCTAGGAGGCGAAAAACCGTGACTTAGGCTAACAAACAAGGATTGCTCATTTTGAAAGGCATAGTTTAAACCGAGCTTAGGTGAGGCAATCGTTTTAAATGTGTAATCTCCAGAATCATCTGTGCCATCAATAGAGAATCGATCTTTGTATTTAAACATAGTAGTATTTACGTTTATCCCAGCTAATAAAGAAATATTTTTAGTCAACAACTTATAGCTCTGTACAAAAAGGTTGCTGTAATTTCGAAAGGAGATGTTGTCGCTTAAGAGCGAACCTGCAATTCCTTCTTCGCTTTCTAAGGTCTGCCACTTATACTCTTCTCTAAACCATTCGAAACCTAAACTAAAATCTGAAAATATTTTTTTATATCCTTTGTTTAAATGGAAAACACTTCGTAAAGAGTAAACGTCACTTTCATCTCTTAAGACATTAAAAGGACGAATTTCATTACCTGTTTTTCTAGTATAACTTATGCTTGTATTATTGCTAAAATCATAGCTGCCTATTTTTGAGATTTTAGCCTGATGGGAAATTCCACTTAACAACTTATTATAAGCTTCTTTTCCATTTATTATACCCCAGTTCCCTCCTGCTTTTTGAGCTTCATTTTGAAAATCTATTCTATTGAGTGAACTTGGAATTTCTGCAAACAAATCTGTTGCATTAAACAAGAAACTTGTTTGGTGATTTTTATTGAATTTATACTTTCCAAAGACACTAAATGTCGTTCTTTTGTAATCATTATTCTCTCGATAGCCATCTGAATTTGTGTCGCTAAATGTGATGTCCAAACTTGCTTTTCCTCTCTTATCTTTTAAATAGGCTTGTGTGACATTCCTTAATAAAGCGAAAGAACCAATGCCCAGTTCATGACTAATATAACTTGTAGATCTTTCTTTAAGTTCTTCTGTTTGCAAATGCAATAAGCCTCCTAAACCAGCTCCATAAATACTTGCAGTTGGTCCTTTCCATACTTTGATTTTATTTATGAAATTTAGCTCTAGGTCTTCAAGATTTGTTTCTCCATCGCCATTGGTAAGTGGAATATCATCTAGGTAAGCTCTAATCTTTTTAGTTGAAAATGGTGAACGATTTCCGATACCTCGTATAGTGATGCGATTTGTATTTAATGCTCCACTGTGCATATAAACGCCAGGACTCTTGTTTAAAATTGGATCCAAGCGCAAAGAATTTTCTCTTTCTATTTCTTGTTTTCCAAATTGCATGATTGGTGCAGGTAGGTTTACTA
>CALDYJ010000057.1 GCA_937941095.1 uncultured Saprospiraceae bacterium
CTTCATCTTCATCTTTATCTTTATCTTTATCTTTATCTTCATCTTCATTCTCATCCTAATCTTCGTTTTCATCTTCATCTTCATCTTTATTCTCATTCTCATCATCACCTTCATCTTTATCTTCATGTCATCCTCATCTTCACCTTCACCTTCATCCTCGTCTTCATCTCATCCTCATCTTCGTCTTCATCCTCGTCCTCGTCTTCATCCTCATCTTCATCCTCATCTTCATCCTCATCTTCATCTTCATCTTCATCCTCATCTTCATCTTCATCTTCATCCTCATCTTCATCCTGATCCTCATCCTCGTCCTCGTCCTCGTCCTCATTTTCTTTCACACCTTTGAATTTAATCACTGGCTTAAGAAAGTATTCTCCTTGCTTTTTAAGAATCGAAGTACAAGCATAAAAATCAATCAGGAAATCTACACCGTCAGCAAAACCATCAACATTAAAATTAACTTTCACTTCTTCTTTCATAGACTCTAAAGGATATGATTCTCCCTCAATTACGATGGTATTGTTATCTCCAATTTCAAACAGAACTTTTTCTATATTGTCCAAGCTAATTGATCCATTTGCTAAGAGGACATCCTTGCCATTTTGAAATTCTAGCAAATTATAAACTCCTGCTTGAGTATTCAAAGATATTTCATTTTCATCTTTATCAACAACAATCGCATTTAGGATTTCTACATTAACTTCATCCGCATCGAATGGACAATCAGTCATATATATGTTAACAATTTTAGCATTATCGTCAGCTTCATTGTCGGAACAATTGACAAAGGATAAAGCGAATAGTACACAAGTTGTAAATAATAAACAATTAGATTTTAATTTAAACATTAGATTTATTATAAAATGTTAAAGAATAAATGCAAGGAGGATTTCTGTGCAAAGGTATCATTGCTCACAAAACTGATAATTGGGGAGAATTGATTTATATTATTTACAAAAATCAATCCAAGATTTCTTAAAAATGATAATAGGTGATTTAAAACAAATCAGAACTTAAATAACGATCTCCACGATCACAAACAATGCTGACTATGAGACCTTCTTCTATTTCTTCTGCAACTTGTAATGCGGCAAACATTGCTCCTCCACTGCTCATTCCTGCAAAAATACCTTCTTCTTTAGCCATTCTTCTTGTTGTCGTTTTAGCATCATTTTCGTCAAGATAAATAATCTTATCGATACGACTTGGCTCATAAAATTCTGGTAACATTTCTGGAGACCATTTTCTGATCCCTGGAATTCTCGAACCTTCTTTTGGTTGACAGCCAATGATCTGAATGTTTGGGTTTTTCTCTTTTAAAAATCTTGATACACCCATAATGGTTCCTGTGGTTCCCATGCTGCTGACAAAGTGTGTTATTCGACCTTCTGTTTGTTTCCAAATCTCTGGTCCAGTTGTCTTGTAATGCATTAAATAATTATCAGGATTTCCAAACTGGTTGAGCAAAAAGTATTCACCACTGTCTGCCATTTCTAAAGCCAATGCTCTGGAGTATTCTATCGTTTTAGCTCCTGGAGTTAATATCAATTTTGCTCCATAAGCTTTCATAACCTTTTTACGTTCTTCGGTTGCACTATCTGGCATTATTAAGGTGACATCAATACCTAACTGCTGACCAACCATAGCTAAAGCAATACCAGTATTCCCTGAAGTAGCTTCGACTATTTTAGAACCAATTTTTATGTCTCCCCTATCGATGGCCCCTTTCAACATACCATAAGCCGCTCTATCTTTTACACTTCCTCCAGGATTATTTCCTTCTAGCTTTCCAAATATTTTCACTTTGGGCTTATTAAGACATAGGGTTTTAATTTCAACCAAAGGAGTATTACCGATTAGGTCAAACAACTTCATCAAAAAATATTCATGCTTGTCTTCAGGGTATGTATAAAGGTAGGTATCTACCTTATCAGATCCATTATCATGCATTTGAGCTTTGTAATAAATCTTTGTGCCTGGAGGTACAGATTTTGGCAGCCAAACATTACCTCCAATGACGCTATTTTTTCCTACGACAGTATCTCCCCCTAAAATAGTCGCTCCAGCATAAATCACAACTCCATCTTCTATAGTGGGATGTCTTTTTACACTTGCCAATTCTTTTTTTACAGAAAGTGCTCCAAGCGTTACGCCTTGATATATTTTTACATTTTTACCAATGTGAGTAGTCTCACCAATAACAATTCCTGTACCATGGTCAATGCAAAATCTTTCTGCGATGGTCGCTCCTGGATGTATGTCAATACCTGTTTTACCGTGTGCAATTTCAGAAATTGTTCTGGGTAAAGTCTTTACCTTAAGATTATATAAACAATTGGAAATTCTATGGGCAACGATGGCATAAAAACCAGGATAAGACCTGACTATCTCTTCTTTACTTTTTGCAGCTGGATCACCTTCAAAAGTTGCATCTAAATCACTTTGAATAAGCGTATATATGTTTGGGATTTCTTCAAAAAAAGCTTCTGCTACTAAGCGAGCCTTGCTTTCATTACCGTTCTTTATTAAAGCAATGAAATCTCTTTTTAATATCTGAAAATGAGCGCCGAGATCTTCGACGGATTCCATTTCGAACTCTCCTCGTAATGGAAAAAGCGCAGCGAATAAACTTTCGAAAAAAGTTTCTACCTTTTGCAAAGAAGGGAATTCAGGCGAATTCAGGTATTCTTTATAAATATTTTGAAGAAATTTCTTTTCCAAATTTTCGATTTGATACATTAACTACTACCATAATCGAATATTAAGCCAAAAAGTTTACTGCTTTAAGTCCTTTCCCCAGAGACTGGATAAAATATTTCAAGGACTTGTTCTCTGTTTTTAATTTCAATAGCAGCTCCATTTCCAGAAAAGGTGTCATAAGGTCTTAATTCAGAAAAATCTAAGCTGGTTTCTTTTTCCAACTGTTTTAAACTGCATTGGAACTCTTTAAAAACAATGTTACTGTTTAAATTCAAATCTTCAAGATCAAAATCAATAGTATCAATCAATCTTTCTTGGCTTAATTTGAAAGCGGTTGCTTTTAAATTTGCAAGATCATCAGAGTATAAAACTACTTTGAAAAATTCCATTGGAATTTGGACATTTCTTCTTTTTGGATCCGTCTGTTTAAAGATTGGCCCGCTAAAAACAGAAATTTTAGATTGTTTTACATTTTCCAAACTAACCCCAGTCTCAAGAATGATCTTTTCTAATTTTCCCCAAACGCCTCCATAGCTAGATCTGTTAAGTTGTGGCACTTGTGGACAAGCATTGGTATGTACACAGGTAAGGTTTGCATTTCTCAAGGCTTCATCTGGGCTTGTGCCCCAATTAGCATCTTCGCGCCTGCTCATGTGGCCTTTATCAAAGCCACTCCGTGCATAAAAATCATTCTCCAATTGATAGGCTATATCCATTCTATTGTCCCTTATCCATTTATCTTTGCGTTTTGATTTATCGAGGCGCTTACTTGGATTTCCATCGATATTAATAGCAGAAATAAAAGGCAATCTCCTTTCTGCATTTTGAATAACACTGTATTTGTAATACCTTAAAATATATGATCGACTGTTTTTTAACTTTGCTTTTAACTTACTTGCTTTCCCTTTGGGTTTCGGAATGGCAATAGATTCCCCTATTCCTATAAAGTCTCCTTGGTAACCTTTACATTTAGAATAGTCCATGTTTCTTTCTAATCTCAATGATTCATCTTCCAGATCATCCGATTGATTGTCAAGAGAACTGTCGACTTGTTTGTTTGTGGTTTGATCAGTTGATTTCTTCTGTGGGATGTTTACGGGATCTTTTACTGTACTGTCATTGTCTAATTGCTGATTAGTGTTATCTTCGACTACAGGAGCTTTACTAGCAACTTGATTTGACTTTTTACCAGAAAAATTTATACTTACATTTTCATTAGACTCTAAAAGCGAAGCAGGAAAAGAAACATTGACCATTCCATGTTGAATTGTCGTGGTACTTTTTTGCGCTGGTTTTGGATCTAAAGCTTCAAGTTTTTTATTCATTGAAGATTTTGAATGCCCATTGCTTTTGGGATTTAATAAAGCAGCTACTAATTCATCATTTGGAAAAAAAGATTCTATGTGTTTTCTTATGACACTAATTCGGATCCCTTCGTTTGCTTTCCAATGTACTCTAGACTCATCTATAGTCCCATCTTCCTCTTCTTCAATGACCTGTCCATTTTTATCTAATATTTGCCCTTCACTATTCATACTAGGCACACCACTGTGATGCAATCCTACTAATTGAAATTGATCATTAAACACAGGACTGCCACTACTTCCTTGAGCAGTATCAGATTTGTACATGATGGTCGTAGGCGTAATTCCGATAAATTGATTTTCTCTTATGGAAAGTTGTTTTAAATCACCTCCTGGATGATGAATAATGTTTAACAATTCTTCGTTGATTTCGCCCAATTTACCACTTACTTTTTCCATCGGCACAAAGCCTATCTCGCTTAGATGATGTAGGCCAGTAGTATCCAATTGTTCAACAGCAACAAAGCAATAGTCTAGATTTTCATTAGCGTAAAAAAATTGATCTGGTTTAAATCTGTGGATAGCTGTGGCTTTAGGCAAACCTTTGGAGTCGTATTCGTAATAAAACTCAAGCAATGAATCTTTAGCCGAATTTATGCTATTAAAAACATGGTGGTTGGTCAACAATAAATGTTCTGAAACCATAAAACCAGTTGCATAACCCAAAATGGCCTTTCCATCCCTTAAGATGACTCTTCCTACTTTTCTTTTTGCTTCAGCAATGAGGTCTATGAAATTAGAATAAACTGAATCGTTTTTACCAATTGCACGCTCCAATGCAAAATCAACTGGTTCTGGAGCATTAGATTCTATGTTTTTCTTTCGTCTTTCAAGATTTTTCTCGCTTCCTAAAATATTATCTTTGGTAATGTTTTTGACAAAGGCTTTTTCAAAAACAAATGATTTTACAGAGTCTCCTTTTTTAGATTTTTCCTCTTCCCAATGATTGAATCGATCACAACATTTGAGGAATTGATCCTTGGAGATTTGCATATTTGGTATTTTCAAGCAATGTAAGAAATATGCATCGAATGAGCTAAATTTTTTATGCGTAATAATAAAAAATTATCTAAGCAATGTTACATCGCCTTTCAAAAGTTCGGTAGTGCCATCGAGGTAAACAATCTCTGCTACATAAACGAAAATACCAAGGTTCACATTTTCGCCTTTTAAGTTTCCATTCCAACCTTCAGTTTCTGTGTTCGCTTGAAAGTTTTGGTTTTCAAAAAGCAAATTACCCCATCGATCATACACCTTCAGAAATGCTATCTTTTCAATTGCACAGTTTCCATAAACAGTAAAGTAATCATTGATGCCATCACCATTTGGACTAAAAGTATTTGGGATGTAATTAAACTTTACCAATTCACTATCCAAATCGATAGAAGCTGTATTCTTACATCCATTCTCATCAACAATTTTTACTGAAAATGGCCCATTATTATAATTAAGAACTTGCGGTCTATCACAATTGCTACAATTTAAATGTTCAGCAGGAGACCATATCAAAGAATCTATGCTTGAATTACTATCTAGGTAAAGACTAATTGGACTACAAGGATCAATAGCCGAAATGGGTAAAATTTCCAGCTTAGGCATTGGATTAATAATAAGATTCACAGAATCATAAACAAAGCAACTATCTTTTTCAACAGCTAAGTGATACATACCTGACCAATCTGCTTGGGCCGATTCAAATTCTACGTATTGCTCTGATGAAACAAAGCCTTCAGGACCTGTCCAATAAAAGTTTGCCTGCTCTACACCAATGATGGCATTTAAAAACACAAGATTACTATCCCCTTCACAAGATTCTTCTGCGCCTAAAGCATTTACAATAGGCAAACCAAGCGGAACATTCAGCGCATAAACACCTGGCACAGCTGATGAACATTGTTGATCAGTTAATGCTTCTATGATTATATCTGTGTATTCGCCAGGAGAAAGGTTAGCTATAAGTAGGTATCCATCGTTTGCTGAAATTTCTAATGGTCCTTCTTTTAAGCCATTGAAAGCATAACAAACAACGAAACTGTTTCCTTCATGGAAAAGAGGAGATTGGATGATCAAGGCTCCATCGTCTTCACTACTGCAATTCACAGGTTCTTTTACTTCCACCAATGCATCTTGTAAATCAAAGACTGAAATTTGGACACAAGAAGAATCCGAAAAAACATTTGTACTAGGATCATCAGATAAGACGGTACCTCCAAAATCATCTGGCACACCTAAAAAAGCTTGATTACAAAAAAATGTTTCTTGTTGTGGGTTCTTGACTTTCACTGTAAATTCCGTTTCAGAATCCGCAGCCTGGAAGGCATTATCATAGTGTAGAATTTCTGTACCCAAGCCTGTGCCTGGACTTGGATCTGATAAAAGAGGATTTGTCGGTAGGATTTCTACGATCTCCATCCCCTTTGGAAAGGTATCTGAAAAAACAAGATCCGTAAATGAGGTTTCAGCATTATTAATCAATGTAAATTCAAAGTGAATAAATTCATCTGCACAACTGACTATGCTTTCTTTAACTTGTTTTTCTAAACTAATGGTATAAGGACAAGAACATCCATCTACACCCGTAGTTAAAGGTCCGATACCAACTAAACTTGTAAGGCCAGTTTCTTTATCAATACGAATTAACTTTTTTTGCTCTAAAATTGGACCTGGCACTACGGAACCATAGCCATATAATTCTTGCTTGGCATTAAAAAACAAGCCCCCTATATGAATTACAATTGAATCATCTATAGGTGCGATAAGCTTTACCATACCAAACTCATCACTAGCTACATCAGCATTGATGCTCAACAAATAACCTGCACTTGATACCGGTTGATTAGGAAAACCTGCCGAAGCCCAAGCCCTTTGATAACTGAATATAGTATTAGGATCTTTTGGATCAAAAACAAAATCATCCAAAGCAAGCTCACACGGACCACTTAAACCACTTGATGGGTGCCAAGACATATTTGTTTGTCCGACCTTTTTTAAATCATCACTTAGATCATAGAAGTATAAAGTGAAGTTGCTTTTTTCTTGCAAAGCATATATTCCATTTCGATTTACATCCCCAGCTGCAGAGGCCCATTCTTTAATTTCAGGTTCCTCACCTACAACTTCAAAATTACCATCGTTCTTTATTCTAATGATCTTATTGCTGTAAATTTGGGCTGCATAAATGTAATTATCTAAGCGGTTAAATCCAGCTCCGTTAAACACAACATCTGTACTTACAATTGGTGTGAAAGATACATTGGTGCCATCATAGTCAATCTCGAAAGAATTGGTGGGTGCTTCTCCAATTTGATATATAGAGATGATAAAATCCCCTGAACAAGGGAAATTCTGAGTAACTCCAATACTATATATTAGAACTACTGCTAAAAGAGACAGGCTTATAGATTTGTTTTGCATAAAACGTTAAGACGTTGTTATGCAGAATAGTAACTAGTTTAAAAGTAGAACTAGATTTTAATCTATTTTAATGAACTTGTAAGGTAGATTCAATCCATTTTCACTGCCTAATCTCAAGAAGTAAAATCCTTGGTTTAATTGACTAACATCTATTTCATAACTCCCATTATGAACTGAAGCTTCATGAATTAATTTACCTGATGCATTATAAATTCCTAGATTAAGTGTCTTAGTACTTAAGTCTTCTAAAAGCTCTACTTGCAAAATGTCCTTAACTGGATTTGGTGAAATTTTTAATACTTGATCCTTATTAAAATTGTGGATCGAGCTTATCCCATCACATTCATATAATTCATCTATTTCGCTCTTTAATTCTTCTACCCTATTTTTTATCACAGCTTTGATCCCATTTTCACTAAGGTCTTGTTCAAAACTTTCAAATGAAGCTAATAAGTTTGGATCTTCTCTAACAGCATCTTCTATTAAATTCTTATTTCTGTCAATTAATTCATTATAATATTCTGGGTTGTAATGCTCTTGTAGTAATGTACAAAAGTATGCTAAATGTTTATCGTAAAACTCTGGCACAGCTAGCAATCTCCTTATCAAGACACCTTGATTCATTCTTTGATCAATTGAAAAATTAAATCCACCACCACCTTCACTAGAGAATAAATCATACTCTTCTTCACATTCATTTGACCAAAAAGCACAACATGGGGTGTTGAAGTTGAACATAATGGCTAAAGTTCTTCTATTGGTATGATCAAAATTGGTTTGATTAAAAGCATTACATGCATCGAAATTTTTATTCGTTGAGACAAATTCACAAAAGCTTTCACTGCAGTCAGGTCCAGTTGTAAGGGTTAGACAGACTTCATAACTTCCTGAACTTGTATACTCATGCACTGGTTCCTTTTCCGTGGAGGTCATCCCGTCTCCAAAATCCCATAAATATTCTGCATCATCGTTTGGAATAAAACTCAAATCAAAAAACTCAATCTTTGTAGTACCATCAGTATAAGCAACATGGAAAGGGAACAATTCGCAATCATCTCCACCTGGACCACCAAAGCCTCCTCCACTCAATGCAAAGTTATAATCCCAAGGAATCCAATGAAACATCCCTGTACTTAAATCTTCATAGATGTACCAGTTCCTACCATGCTCTAAGTAAGAGTCCCAGTTATTTGTAGCCACATCGACAGCCAATGTTTTAAGGAATAAGTCTACGTTAAATACCTCTTGGATGGCTTCTGGAAATTCTTCATCAGAACTGTTGTTTAACACATCCATCAAATTAATAAAACCCGACCAATCGTTTTCTGTTCTATTCGTTTTAAGTTCAAAAACATTGTTGTAATTAAAATCATTATTTCCCAACCATTCAAAATGACTCCAAGCTTTATTTTTGAAAAGGTTTCCATCATCGTCTTCAAAATTTCTTTGTAAAAATTCTTTATCGATTTGTTCGATGACTTGGTATAAACCCCAATATTCATCATTGAAATATACTTTTGCGAAGGAAGTCCTTGAAGCTGCAACGCCATTTGCATTAAGCAAATCATAACAGATGACATCTCTATGCAAACCAGGATCACCAGTACCATTGTTTAAATTCAACTTCCTTAATCCATCGAATCTTTTACCTGGCACAAATTCGTTAAAATCTATTTTAATGGGTTTTTTATTTTGATCATATGGATAAGAGGTGAAGCCTTTAAACCGTACTCCAACAGAATCAACTAGTTCGCCATCAATGGTCACATCACCTAATAAATATGGCACTGGATCAAAGGGGTCTGAATTATTTTCATAATTATTGGTCAATGTTGTCCAATAGTTAAGTTGGCTAAAGTTAAACCGAATCTCATGAAGCACCTCAGTATTAAATATATTATCCCCTTGATTTTGAGCAAGTAAGCTGGAAGAGTAAATGAAAATGACAAGTAGGGAATTAATTATATTTTTCATTGCTTAATATTTGTGCAAAATTATTAATTCAAGATACAGATTTTATAATTCATACAAAATGTAAAGGAGCTTGGCTATTTTAGGAACTGAGGTATTGACATATACTTGTCAAACATGAAAATAAGTGCAAGCAAAATCATTTAAAAACCAACCTTTTTATTCAAAAGACAAGTCTATCTATTTAATGAGACTCAACTTATCTTAATTACTATTAAAATCATCCTATGAAATCAGTTATACTCTTAATTTATACAGTTCTCTTCAGCATTGGCCTTCAAGGGCAAAGCACCACAAGAGTGATCAAAGGCTTAGTTACAGATCAAGCAGGTGAATCATTGGCAAATAAAATTGTAGAAGCACGTTTCTATGATTGTAATGATGATACTAATCAACAAATTTTAGTGCAGAGTAGCTCAAACGCAGAAGGTTATTACGAACTTAGTTTGGATGTTTGTGACAATGAAGAGATTGTGGTCATAGCTTATTGTGGGGATGTTTTTCAGAGTGTTGACGTTTTAGCTTTCGCTAGTGACAGCAAAGTAGTCAACTTTAATTTCGATTGTAATTATGATTATAATTGTGATGCATCATTTAGTTTTACCTATGGTGAACCTGACTTAAAAATGGATGCCATTCCATTTTATTTCAAGGCTATAAATCCTAATGAACAAAATTATTTTTATGAATGGTTCTTTCTTGGAGCTTTAGAAGAAAATGCTTTAAGTATCGATACGCCTATGGTTTACTATCCTACTTTTGGGCAATACACGGTTTGCATGCAATCCTATGTCAAAGGCGATCCTTTTAACATTGTTTGTGAATTTTGTCAAACCATAAATGCAGATCTGGCTTTTCAATCTTATTCAACTTCTAACACAGAATTACTTAGCCTTGAAGAAAACATTAAACTATTCCCTAATCCAAGCAGTGATGAAATTCAATTGAATTTTGATTTGTTAAAAAATGAAAATCTGCGAATTGAAATCAGTAATCATTTGGGACAAGTGCTGCAGCTACAAGACCTTTCTTTCTCAAAGGGAAAAAATCAATTAATTCTTGATTTAAGTGATTTTGCTTCTGGAATGTATGTGGTCAGTGTAAAATCTTCGAAAGCAAATTTTAGTAGAAAGGTGATGAAACATTGATGAAGAGGTCATGAATAATCTAAAAGCCGCTTCAAAATTCTATGAATGATGAAGCGGCATGAAAAATATTTAGGTTGATTTGATTTCTTATACAATTGTGACTCGCCCAGTTTTCACATCATACATTCCTCCTACGATGTCTATAGAACCCTCATCGTACATATTCTTTAATACTTCACTTTTGGATTTGATATCAGCGATGGCCATTTTGACATTTTCTACCGCCACTTGATTTACAAACTCAATATTTGAAGAATTTCTTTCTTCACCTGGCTTAGTGCTAACTGCCTTTACAGCAGGTTGAATCTTATCCAACATTTGACTTAGGTTCCCAAGTTTTGCATCATCACATGCTCCTTTCACTGCACCACAAGATGTATGGCCCATAACCATGATTACTTTAGAACCCGCAAGCTTGCATGCAAATTCGAGGCTCCCTAATATGTCTTCGTTAATAAAATTACCAGCTATTCTAGCATTAAAAACATCTCCTATCCCTTGATCAAAAATAATTTCTGTAGGAATTCTAGAATCGATGCAAGACAATACTGAGGCAAAAGGATATTGACCTTTCGACGTTTCTTCAATTTGTTCTTGATAGTTTCTATTTATAAATCTGTTCTCTACAAATCGTTTGTTGCCTTCTAAAAGCAACTCAATCGCTTTTTCGCTGTTAATAGATGCTTGAGAAGTAGCATTTTGAGTAAGTTTATTTATTGAATCCGCTGATAGCATAATAATTATTTTTGATGGTTAAGTATAGTTTAAAATATATTCTTTGGTGGCTGAAATTAAGCTCGAACAAGGTTATTTTTTATTGCTTTTTCTAGCTTAGGCGCTTGATTATCTACCCCTTTCAGTTTACGCTCTATGATTTGTAGATCAATGTTTCGGTATTTACAATTTGTTTCGAATTCTTCGATGATCTCAATAACATCATGATCAATATTAATTGATTTAGAGGCATCAATAACTACTTTAGATCCATCTGGAATCTGTGTAAGGGTTCTTTGTATGCTAGCTTTGTTTATAAAAGTAACGTCCTCAGCAAGTGCCAATTTGATGACTCCATCAGTTAAATCTTCGTCTTCAACTAGGTATGGCTTCTTGTAATTGTTGTAAAGGACATAAAATATTGCCACCACTAATCCCAAGCAAATCCCTATAAGTAGATCTGTAAAAATGATTCCTAAAATCGTAACCATGAATGGTACGAAATGGGTTTGGCCCAACTTATACATCTGCTTAAACAATACTGGCTTAGCAAGTTTGTAGCCCACTAAAAATAAAATAGCTGCTAAACTTGCTAGTGGAATTAAATTCAAAACTACTGGAATAGCCATGGCACAACCTAATAAAATAAAACCGTGCATGATAGCTGATAATTTTGTTCTACCACCAGATTGAATGTTAGTGGATGATCTTACAATAACTTGGGTGATAGGCAGTCCTCCAACTAAGCCAGATATTAAATTTCCAATTCCTTGTGCTTTCAATTCTCTATTTGCTGGCGTAACCCTTTTGAAAGGGTCTAGCTTATCTGTTGCCTCAAGACATAATAATGTTTCCAAACTTGCTACTACTGCAATGGTCAATCCTGTTATCCAAACGGCTGGATTTGTAATTGAACTAAAATCTGGGAAACTAAACTGAGAGAAAAAACCACCTATCGTTTCTGGAACTGGAATGGCTACCATTTGTTCTGCTTTAAGCGACAGACCAGGCATACTCGTGAATAGTAAATTCAAACCTATTCCTAAACCAACAACTAAAAGAGGCCCTTGTATGATTTGAAATAACCTAATCTTTTTCATAAAAGGTTGTTCCCATAAAATTAGTAACAATAAAGAAACACTAGTAATAATGACAGCTCCAGGGCTTATGGCTTCAAACATATAAAACAACTCTGAAAAAGTATTGTGCCCATCAGGTTGATTAAAAGCTAAGCTGCCTTCGTAATCTTTATCATAACCAAAAGCATGAGGTATTTGCTTAAGAATAATGATGATGCCAATCCCCGATAGCATGCCCTTTATGACTGAAGAAGGAAAGTAATAGCCTATGATTCCAGCTTTGGCATAGCCTAGTAAAAGCTGAAATACTCCACCTATAACAACGGCCATTAAAAAGATTTCAAAGGCCCCTAATTCATTTATAGCTGTAAGTACAATAACGGCAAGACCTGCTGCAGGTCCACTTACTCCTAATTGAGAGCCAGATAGAGACCCTACTACTATTCCACCCACTATCCCGGCTATTATTCCAGAAAAAAGTGGTGCGCCCGAGGCCAATGCAATCCCTAAACACAAGGGAACTGCTACTAAAAAAACAATAATCGATGCTGGTGCATCCTGCTTAAAATTCTTAAATATTCCTGTTGGTGTACTTGTTGAACTCATCGTGATCAATTTTTCAAAATTTGTATAATGCAATAAAGAACACAAATGTATAAGCTATTGTTCATAATAGCAATACTATTATTAATAAATATTTTACTTTTTTTTGTTAAACATTAACTATGGCATAAATGACCATTACTTTTATAAAATATAAAGCCTTGAAAATGATAGCATTACTATAATTTTCTAGTGCAAAACAATTTTTACAAAAGTTTTTATGTATCTTAAAAATAAATCAGTAAACCGTACAAAAATGGCAATCGGCATCAAAATAGAACTAAATGAAGGATTATACCTCCGTAATCCTCAAGAGACTGGTTTAGGCAAAAACATTATTAAAAACAGCATTCTACTTATAGATAAAATCGGCTTCGAAGCATTTAATTTCAAAAAATTGGCAAATTTTATGGAATCAACAGAAGCATCTGTTTATCGGTACTTTGAGAACAAACATATGCTTTTATTGTATTTAGTCTCTTGGTACTGGGAATGGGTTAATTATCTCATTGAATACCACACACATAATATTGATGATCCAAAAAAATCTCTAAAGATTATTATTGAGACCATTGTAAATGCTTCTATGGAATTTCCAGCTATTGATTATGTAAATGAAAGTGTTTTACATAGAGTAGTCATTGCAGAGGGCACCAAAGCTTACCATACAAAATCTGTCGATAAAGAAAATAAGGATGGGTTTTTCTTGAATTACAAAAAATTATGTGAAAAAGTAGCGCAAGTTATTTTGAAATTAAATCCAAAATTCCCTTACCCTCATGCCTTAGCTAGTAATTTGTTCGAAATGGCCAATAATCACATCTATTTTGCTCAACACCTTCCAAAATTGACAGATGTAAAAGTCAAAAAAAATAATTTTAAAGAAGTGGAAGAAATGTTAAACTACTTTGCTTTTGCCATATTGAAAAAATGAGCAAAAAATTAATGACGCCATAATCACATTGACATTCTAGCAAAATCTCCTAGCAAAATAAAGCTTGTGGGGTCGGTGGTCGACAAATCTTGTAAGGGATCATGTACTACAAAAAAGCCATTATAAATAGTCGTCAAATTCTCATAAGATAAATTTGAAATCTGAGAGTAGCTTGCCATTTCACCATTTCCTAAAATCATTGCAGCAAAAACATTAGCGTTTGGCTCTTCCAGATAGGGTGTGCCATTTGGAGTACTAGCAGCATCCGCTTTATCATGCACATGAGTCGGGTACATTTCTCCATCTATTGTATTAAAAAGTCTTACCGAAATTCGAGAATTTCCTGCTGCTAACTCATCGATTTGTACCTCAGCTGTAATACTCGCTGAATGATCACCGGTGTAAGCAAATGACGTATCTACTTGACCTACATTAAATGTATAATCAAAAACAGTTCCCATCAAATCTCTGTTTGGTTCTTTCGCAAAGGGACCTAGGATTAGATTTGTACTTATATCAGTCGTGCTTAAATCTTGGAAAGGATCGTGCACAACAAAAAATCCACTCTCTTCATCTACAAGCTCTTCATAAGTTAAGCTTGCTATTTCCGAATGCGAAACCGAATGGCCATTTCCAACAATGCTAGCTGAAAAAACTTTATTGTTTGGACTGTCAGCATACGGCCCACCACTTGAAGACGCTTCATAAGCCCTAACTTCATACACGGCATCTTCAATAGTATTCCTCAGGGTAACAATGATTTCTGTAGTTCCATCTTCATTTTTAATCAATCCCATAATGGCAGAAAAATTACTAGGATGATCTCCATCATAGGGAGCTGATGTCACAACTTCTCCATCATTAATTGAATAGGTAAACGTCGTTTTCTTTTCAACAAAACCTACACCATCGTCACATGATTGACCAATGAATAATACAATTAAGGTGATAAGGTATATGGATAGATTTTTCATAAAGTAGCTTAAATTTGATTTCTGATTGCTGCTAATAGCTGAAAAAAAATGATTTCAGCATTTCTGCAATACTATTCCTTCAAAAGAAAGCAATTTATAGCTAATACTAAGGAAAAACAAATCTAATTCTAGTGAGCAAATTCCAGATTTTGCATCAAGCTAAAACTTATGCCAAACACAAAAAGATTTAAACCAATCAAGTTGAAGTTCAATGTTATTGTTGCAGCAATAATTTGAGGACAAAAGTTTCATTTGTTGTCAAAACTTTTACAAAATAAGTGCCATTTGGATACGGACTCATGTCCAAATCAAATTTACTTTGACCCCCGTTTTTTGAGAAGTCATAATTCACAAGCAGTTGAGCGTGCAAATCAAACAAGGATAGTTGAATAATTTGCGCATCCATTTCTTCTAAATTCAAAGTTGCCTTTCCATTTGTTGGATTGGGAAACAAAGAAATGTTTGAATAATCAATTGGAGATTTTATGGCATTAACTGAAGCAAGTTCTTGGCAATCATCTGGAACATCACATTTTATTTTGAAAACCAAGAAATCTCTATTTGCGACAAAATTGTTTTGCGAAATAAAGCCTGTACCTCCAAGCAGAATGCCTCCATCATTTGTAGCAATTGCCTTTTCAAAAAAATCAGTATCTGGTAATCCATAGTTCTTTGACCATTGTGACTTGCCATCTTTATCAATTTTTATCACCCAGTAATCAAAACCTTGAAAAGTAGTTTCTCCACTTGATGATCCACTAAGAATTGCTCCTCCATCAGAAGTAGCTATGAGGCTTTTCAACAGGTCATCATGTTTAAATCCATACTTCTTTTCCCAAATGATATCTCCTAGTCTGTCCACTTTTAATAACCAATAATCATCCCTACCAAAACCTTCGCTGAGTGCATCTCCATCGCTAGATCTAGAAGTACCACCTACATAATATTCACCGTTTGATGTTGCCTTGAGGTCTTCCAAGACATCATAAGTACTTCCTCCGTAGTTGTTCTCCCATTCTACTTCACCAGAACTATTGGTTTTTATTAAATTAAAATTATAGTGTTCATTATCAGTTGAGATAGAACCTCCAAGCAAAAACCCGCCATCATTAGTTGGTAATATTTTTTCCAAACGATCAAAATTAGATCGATCATAATTTTTTTTCCAAATGACTTCTCCACTAGGAGAAACTTTAAAAATGACTTTATCAATGTTGCCGAAGGTGTCCCCTTGTGCGGCATCCTCTTGTTCAGAATGACCACCAATAAGATAGCTGCCATCACTTGCTATCACGATTTCACTACAAAAATCATTGAAAGCTCCTCCTAGGGTTTTTTCCCATTCCAAATCACCTTCATGAGTAATTTTGAGCAGCCAATAATCAATTTCTCCTAATGGATTAGAAACATCCATATCTGCGGAAGCAGTAATACCCGCTAATACAAATCCCGTATCTATTTCTTTGATTGCTTTTATTTCGTCAAGGTCAGAGCCACCAAAACTTTTTTCCCAAATTAGATTTCCTTTATCATCTGTTCTAATCACCCAAGCATCATCTTGTCCTGCATTATTTAAAGTAAACTCCTTTGAATTAGTAGATCCAACAAAAAGGTAATCTCCATTTTTCGCCTGAATCATATCTTGAATGGATTCGAGCAGCAGACCTCCGTATTCTTGCTGCCATTCGACAGATTGGCTTAAACAATTGCTTGTAGTTAAAAAGAATATTAAGTAAACTAGTAAATTTTTCATGGGCTTTAATTTTAAAACTATCAATTCTACTTATCAAATTAAACTAATAAACCTTAAGAATAAATGGCAAAATGGAAGAATCCTTGGTCAAAATGGCGTATTCTTATTCTTACGGTATGCAGTCATGGTAAAACCGACATTTTTCTTAAAGAGTTTGCTTAAACTTGATTCATTAAAATTGTGATGAAAAGCTATTTCCTTTATAGACAAATCACTATTGATCAGCTGTTTCTTTATAGAAATTAAAAGAATCTCTAATATCCATTGTTTTGCTGTTTTCCCAGTTTTTACTCTAAGATGCTCAGATAAATATTTTGCTGTTATATGGAGTCGATCCGCATAATTTTTCACTGAATAATTATTGTGTACATTTTTTCGGACATCAGCTTTAAATTTTGTGACTATCGAATCAGCATCCAAGTTACTTCTAAAAAACTCTCCTTGAATTTCTTTTGCGATTGTTGTAAAAAGCAGCTCCATCGAAAGTAAAAATGCTTTTTCTTTAAAGTAAGTCTCTTGCTCTTCAATTTGAGCTTTTAGAATATTCGTTATTGTTAAAATAAATTCAAATTTCTCTTGGCATAAATTAATAATCACAGCTTCAGCGCCTAAAGGATATACCATTCTGTGTATCGGATTTGTACCTAAAAATTGGGTGTCAAAGGCTATGGTAAAGCCATCAGAATCCTTTGACCGGTCTAAAAAATGGATGGAAGAAGCCGGAATTAAATGTATTGAATTAGAAAATATTTCATGGCTGATGAAGTCGATTTCATGGTAGCCTCCCCCTTTTGTAAAGAAAAGTAGCTCTGTAAAATCATGCCTATGCGGCATCTCAATTTTATAGTGATTAGCCGGAGTTCCCCATATAAAAAATTCTATAGGAATATTGTCAATGCTTTCCTTAAGTATCTTTTGAGATGGAATTTTCTTTGGCATTAAATAAGGAATTATTAATTAGAATACTGATACTTGTTCAGATTGACATCTAGCATTTATATAACATTATTTTATACTTTGACTATAAATCAAGTCATGTATAAATAGACACGGATTCTAATAAAAAGGTTGGGTAGTTTTAAATTTTGATGAAATGAATAGAAGAAACGATGATATTTTTTAAGTTAAAGTAACTCCAACCTTACTTTCCAATACAGAAAGTGAATATGATTGATTGTCAAATAGTTGTGAAGTACAAGGTACAAATGGGATACAGATGAGGTACAGATATGTCTTTACAATTTTGAATTTACCAAGTGCTAAATTGAACGTTCTACTTTCATTGCATTTTTTATCTGATGCTCTATATTGAAAGGTAAAGGGCTGGCATTAAGCAAGACTTTTTATAATCTCCCCTCTGTCATCTCTATAGAATTTAATTTAAATTATCATTTTATACATTTTACAAACCTCTTCGAAAATAACCTGCAAAAGCATAAAGAGTATGCATCTTATAGAAATTTATATGTATCCTTTAAATTTCCATATTCGATAGTTATTGTTCTATATAAATCTCCTTTAGACAAAGAGGAATTTGATACCAAAGAAATTCCATGCTTTTTAAAATTGTAAACATAATTTCTAACAAAGGGCTTTTTCATCCTTTTAGTTCTAAACTGAGAATTAAGGTACTTGCTAATATTTTTAACATTTAGACCTCCAGGAACTATCAATTCATTAATTATAAATGTCATCGCTTTCGAATCTATAAATACTTCAAGATGACTTAATTTATTCTTTTGATCACAAAAAAATATAGGTAGTCCAAAAAAAGATAAAATATTGTTTTTATTCCCATAATTCATCAAGTTTACGTTTTTCAGATCCATCAATTCTATCATGTTTTTCTATTAGACAAACTTCTTGTTTCCATTTAGGTCTCCCAAATAATCCTACTGGTACTCTAGTCCCAAAAGAGCTTTAATTTTTATCAATGCTGATTTTAGAATCCTTTCGATTTGTAAAAACTGATTATCCTCTATGTCTGAAATTATTTACATCCCCTTCATGAGTGAAGAAAGATTTAATCTAAGATTATTATCCAACAAAACAGGATACAAGCGCACTTGCTTTCCATATGCTACCATCAATTGATGGTTAAGAAGTCTCACTCTGAAATATCGATCTCAATTCGATATTAACATTTAAGAAAATAAATAGCTTTCTTATAAATTTAAAAAATTATTCTCGAATGCAGGTCTTAGTTTTTCATTTTCCATTCTAGACAAACCAATTATTTTAGCTCGGTCTTCCCACGAATTTACTATTCGATTTATATTTTTAATCACAGTAATTGCTTCATCTTTTTTCCAGCGAAAATAATCATGCACTTCCAGACACAAGTCGAAGCTGAGGCTATTATCATTTTCATCAATATTTAATTGTAATCCAACTCCATACGGAACTGGGTTGATATCATAAGCGGGACTTAACTTCCAACCTTTACCTGGATTTAGAATAAACCCATGATTCCTGAGGTGATCATCAGTATTTGAAATTGCAACTGAAAATACAATTCTTTTCCATAACTCCCTTATATCAATAGTTGGTTCAGCTCCATACTGTTCAATCAATTCTACCATATCTAAATACGAGCCCCCTTCTTTGTAATCGTGACCATCTTTATATCCCAATAAAGTCATTGCTGATGCAAAATGTATCCGCTTATCTTTTATTCTGTCAAATCGTTTTGTGAGAAAAGTATGATGTTTTTGCGAAAAAATCTTCGCATTAGAATCTGCCATTCGAATACCACATTCTATTGCCATTTGTCCTACTATGAATTCCCAGGCACCAGAATTTTTATCATCATTCTTACTAGGGAATTTTGCTATCCATAAATTTCCAGTCGGGTCAATAACATTTGCCTTTGGCCTTGCTCCCCCTAGAGACGACCCAGGAGCCATCAATAGGTTTAACCACTCTTTCATCTGAGAGTCGTTTTTAAGATCTCTTTCTATTCGATTTGTTGCTTGTTCTAATTCTCTTATAGAACTAAAATGCGGAACAGACATTTCTGCATCTGCAGATATAAAAGAACCGTTTTCTTCAATTTTAAATCTTAAAGCACCCATTCTCGTAACATCATTCACCCCTAATAAAAAATCTGTTTCAAAGAGTTTTTCATTCTTCTTCTTATTTTCCCTAGCCATAATCGCTGACCGTCTTGTCATTAATGTCCTACCCCATCGATCTGGAGAGGAATCTAGAAAAAGTCCGAAATTCTTTTTATCATCATTTAAGAATTGAGGACCTGAAAATAATTTCAAGTCCGGGTCAAGTTGTTGAGCATCTTTAGTTTCTAACCATACCTTATCATATTCAAAACTGAATATCTCATTTCCTTTTAGCAATTCTGATTTCAAACTGCCCACTAACTTGGGCTCATCATTTTCTAACCAATCTGCATAAACAAATATCTCTTTCACTTTATTTCTTCTTTTTTAGCTTCGTAGATATTAAACTCACATCTTGTAGTTTTCTTCCTAGCTTATCATCTGCTGCAATTAATTTTAGATCTCCAGATAGCCCCAATGCGCTTAAGACTTGCAGTAATGTTTCTAATGATACATTAGCTTTTCCTTGCTCTATCGACCAAAGAGTAGATCGACTTATGTTTGCTCTTTCAGAAAGTAATTCTGCAGATAATTTTCTTCGTTTTCTGGCTAATTTCAGGTTTTCACCAAGGTTTTCTAAAATTCGTTTTTCCTTTGGTAATAGCTTGCTTTTTTTCATATAATGTTCAATATACTAAACAATATAAGTATTTTTGTTCAATATATCAAACATTTTTTATTTCCCAATACAGAAAGTAAATATGATTGATTGTCAAATAGTTGTGAAGTATAAGGTACAAATGGGGTACAGAAATGATTAGATTTATAAAAACATTATCTAACAACCTTTATCGATTAATTATCGTCAAAATTGGTGAGAGGATCGTCGAATTGAGAAAAAAGAATGGTTGGTTAGAAAATGATTTAGCCAAGCAAGTCCATGCTTCTAAAAAAGCTATCGCTAATTATGAAAGAGATGAAGTTCCACCTTCGATTGAAGCAGCAAAGAAAATCGCAGATGCCTTTGAAGTGAGTTTTGATCAGTTAGTTGGTTAAGGTATAATGTTGACTTTGATAAGCAGCCCTAAATAGATTAAAAGATATTGACTTACTCGATAAGAAAAGAAGCATACACTCCTTGATCTTATTGATACTTTCATCAGAGATGCTAAAGCCAGAAAAGCATATGCTTCTTAGTTAGTTACTTTCTTATGAAGAGAATCAAATCATGAACAGGGATACCAATTGAGCCGTTTTGAATCGATGCAAATTTTAATTCTGTTTTTGTTAGCTTACTAATCTTATATATTCGGTGCTCTTGGTTATCGCTTAAAATCAAAGTGTCATTTCCAATGTAATATCTCCATTGCTTTGAATTACTGACCATACCATTTGTAGAGTTTTCTGTAAATAAATCTTTAAAAACTTTTAATTCTATTTTGGTTTTTTCATAATTTCCTTCCCAATCTCCAACTATATATTCTGAGGTATTAACTGAATTTTTTGCACAAGAAAAACATAAAATAAAGCCGAAAAATATACATAAGAATTTCATACTATAGTTTTTCGCCTCTCTTATTTACTCCCCAATTCCAAAGGGAAATTAATGGAAATGTATAATTAGATTCAGAAAAAGCACCATCACTAAATAAGACGATTTTTACACCGCCACTATATACATTTCCAGAAAGTGTCCTCACCTTACGACTATTTTTTGCCTAAACAACAATAAATAAATCAAAGTAACCATACTTATTATTTCTAGAAAAAATACAAAGTGAAAATAATGAGAGGTAAAAGGTCCATTAAATCTCCAGTTTAGATCAATTGATATATAAAACAATAGACTGTAGAAAATAAAATTAAATATGCTATTAAGCTTTTTTAAATCCATGACTAACTAAAAATTGTTCGCTTGAAGTTTTGAACTTCATGAAAGTACTTCGTTTTTAGTAGAAGAATTAGCAAATGGGATTAATACTTTATCAAATTTTCGGTTTTGACATATTCATCGAAATAAAAAAGTTTTTCACCATTTATAAATAAACCATATAGAAAGTCATTGTAGGCTAGTTGTTTTATTGGTAAATTTTCTTGTCTTACTTTTTGAGAGACATCTAATATTACATCAATATTAGCTTCAAGCTAAGTGAAATAACTAATATACTTTTGATCTTTGATGCTCGTGAAAAATTGACCCGTATAAACTTTTTTACTATTTTCAAAGATGAGTTCTTTGATTGTATAACCAGTAAGAATTTCTAATGTGTCTTTTGAACAAACTTGATAAGCTAACTCCATATATGATTCCAAACTAGTCACTTCTCCTTCTTAGAAAAGTCAATTTCTTAAAAATATTTTAGCATCAAATTTAAGCTTGAACAAATTCATAAATGATTTTTTTTGAATCTTTATCAATTTAATTTGTGATTCTAGGTATTTTAATTCTCTTGCATTTAAAATAAAGATAGAACTTTCACCAATATCAAATTTTACTTTTTCAAGCTTTAATAGCTCTGCATAAAGGATCATTGATTCTGAAAGACGAGTGGCTTGCAGTTTAAAAAAATCCTGATTATCAAGACCATTCTTTATTTTGATTGTTAGCTCATTCGTTTTATTTGTCAAATCATAATCAATACTGGTTAATTTGATTTCATTGATTTTCATTTTCGATTTTGGTTTTCTGTTGAACAAGTTATAAGAGGCACTTAGTCCAATTTTATAATCATCTATGTTAAACAATTCTGAACCACTAACATCTAAAATTGGATTATATTTAAGGTCTAGCCGGATTTTTGAATTCTCTTTCAAAAGCCGATTTTCTAGATCGATAAAATCTTTTTTAATTCTTTCTTTTTCCAATAAAACATGCGAATCAATGATAAAATCTTTACTAGATTTTATCACCATAATATTTTCTTCGACCTTTATCAAATTAAATTCATTTGGAATTAAGTCTTTATTTCCAACAAGTGCTTTCAAATTATCATCCCAAATAAATGTAAACAAAGAGTTCAAAGATTGATTCAACAATCTATTAATTTCAGCATATTCATTTTCTCTCATCACCAAGTTTACCCTAGCTTCAATAGTATCTACTTCGGGGCCTTCTCCTGTTTCGAAAATTTCTTTGGTCAAAAAAAGTCTATCTTTTGCAAGTTTTATGGACTCTTTATAAACATTTCTTAAGGCATAAAAATATTGCCAATTTATGTAAGCAGCAGAAGCTTTAAACATAAGTTTGTTTAATAAAAGTTCTCTTTCTAGGTCATTCATTTGAGCATAAAGATCAGCATCCTTCAGTGCTTTACGTCTATCATCAAAAAAAAGACCTTGTCCCAAAGGAAGAGTTATGCCACCCGCAATTAACCCATCATTTGGAACTTCATCTCTGGGGTTCAAAAAGTCTCCTTTATTTCTTTCAAAAGCTAAATTTAATTCAGGTCCAAAATTTAAGGGTAATTTGACATCAGAATTAATTTCTTCAAAGTAAACTTTATCATCAAATGACTTAGTTTCATAACTTAATGTCAACTTAGGATCGAAAAAACCTTTAGCATAAAGTTTTCTAAATTTTGAATCTTCAGTCAACAACTCAGCTTTTTTTGCCACGGGATGATTTGATTTAACAACTGCAATGTAGTCATCATAAGAAAATACCAAATCAACTTGTCCAAAAGAACAAAAGAAAATATGCAAAAAAGAAAATACCAAATAAAATCTCATTAAATATTGTTTAGGATAATTTCTTTTGTTACACCATGTGCAGATGGATTTTCATTTTTATCTATTTTAACAAAAACTATTTGATCTATAGAGATGATTTCTTTTTTAGAAAAAATATTTCTGACTGAACATTTAAACGTTATTGAGGTATTACCTATTTCTTGAAACTCTAAACCAATTTCAATCACGTCTCCTTGTTTTGCTGATGCAACGAAATTTATTTCTGAAATATATTTTGTGACCACTTTATTGGTATTTAATTTGGTCATTGCATATATGCCTGCTTCTTCGTCTATCCATCTTAATAATGCACCACCGAAAAGGGTATTATTTGCATTCAAATCTCCCGGTTTAATTAATTTTCTAGAATAATATTTCATTACTTAACTTTTTTAATAGGGGCTTTCAATTTTAAACTTTTTGTCTCATCATCTTTATAAAAATCTGGTGGAAACCCATTTAACTTTCTCCATAATTCGTAATACAATTTCACTTCATTAAGCAAAATAATAGAATTTGTTCCTGCACCTACCCTTATTAATTCCGGCCATTTTTCATTATTTTCATCTTGTTCGACTAAGACCCTGTACATGCCGTTTTCACTTATGTACTTATCAATAGCATAAACTTTACCTGAGAAAGTCCCATAAGAATTATTGGGCCATCCAGAAAAAATAATTGCAGGCCAACCATCAAATTGAATTCTTACAATTTGCTCTTTTTTTATTAAAGGAACATCCACTGGTTTTACATACATTTCAACTGCTAAATCTAAATCATCTGGAATAATACTCAGTACTTCCTCACCAGACTTTACAATTTCACCAAGGCCTTTTTTATATACTTTTGTTATGGTGCCGTTTATTGGAGATCTCAATACATAATTTTCTGATCTTACTTTTAGCTTATTAAAAGATGATTGTAATTTATCAACACTCCCATCTGCATTAAATTTATTTGATAAAGCAGTCATACGGTCCGCTCTAATTTTTGAAAATTTATTTTCAAATTCATTCTTGATCACAGATTTATTAAATTCATAATTTGAAATGTCATTGTTGGTTGATAATAAACTGTTTTCAAGACTAATAACTTTTGCCTCAGCTTCTTGAAAATCCAATTTTTTGAATTCCAATTCTGTTAATGATTTTATACCTTTTTCATATAGCTCTTTTATTCTATTGAGTTGTTTTTCCGAGTTTGCGTACTTCAATTTTGCTGCTAAAAGATTTATGCTGTCGCTTTGTATCTTGATAAAAGCTTGTTTGATTTTTATTTCATTTTGATCTAATTTAGCCTTAAGGTTCTTTTCTAAAGCTTTTACTTGATTTTCTAAGTTTAAGGCTTTTGTGGCGTAAGCTTCTGAAGATTTACTTTTTGCAGCTATTTGTCCTTCTGTTCTTTCAAGAATATCTGGATCAAAGTAGTCTTCTTTTGATTCGCTTATTATCAGAATAGTGTCTCCAATGCTTACTACATCTCCTTCTCTGACAAACCACTTATCTATCCTACCATCAATTAGTGATTGAATAGATTGGGGTCTATCAGTTGGACTAAGCGTAGTTACATATCCTTTTGATCTAATATTTTGAGTCCAAGGTGCAAATAATGAGATTATGAAAAGTAACAATACTCCTAAAATAAATTTTGGTAAATGATAACTGATACTTTTATTCGCTAACCTTTGAAAGGAAGAATAATCATTTTTTGATATTTTATCACTGATAGACTTTTTACTAATATTCAACATTATTACTTGTTTAAACCATCTTTGACAATTGAACCATCTTCTAGTTGAATTACCCTTGAAACATACTTTTCCCATATAGGATCAATAGAATTTATTAGAATGGACCACTTATTTTTTTCATCAGTTAATTTCTTTATAATTTCTTCTTTTTCAAAAACATCCAAATGCTCTAAAGGATCTTCGAGGACTAATAATTTCGGTTTGTTTACAATGGTCCGCGCTAATAAAATTTTATCTTGAATTGATCTTGGAACCTTATTACCTCCTGGATCAATAACTGTATTCAAACCCATTGATAAAGACGCTAAATAAGAACCTAAATTAACTACTTTAATTACGTTTGATAAATCTTGCGGACTTACATCTTTCCTTTCCATGCTTATGTTTTCCAAAATTGTACCCATAAATATTTCAGAATTATTCAAACCAAAGCCAATAAAGGATTTTAAACCTTCTGGATGTAATGAATTCATCGGAAAATCATTAAAATGAATAACCCCACCTTTAGGTTTTAGTAGACCTGCGATTAGCTTGATTAATGTAGATTTGCCAGAACCAGAACTTCCTTTTAAAATGACTTTTTCATTAGGTAGGATTCTAAAACTTATATCATTAATCGTATTTTTATTAAGATCAGGATAACAATAAGATAAATTTGTAATAGCAAGAGTAAAATCGTCTCTATCTTTTTTTAAAAATAAACCTTCATCAGAATCAAGAGGCATATCAGTTACATATCCAATTTTTTCCAAAGCTGTCAAGACATCATAAACAGCATCAAGGGACTTAATCAGTTTTTCCACTGAAGCAATAATCAAAATTATAATAATTTCTGCTGCAACAAATTGGCCAATATTCATTTGTTGATTAAAAACCAAAATACTTCCTGTGATCAATAAGCCTGCTGCTATTATTACTTTAAATCCAATTAAAAATGAAAACTGTTGGATAAGAACTTTAAAATGGCTTTCTCTAGCTTTAAGATACTTCTCCAAATGAAAATCACTGTTTTTTAAGTCAAGATTTGAGTTGCTAATTAATTTAAAGGATAGTTTAGTTCTTGCAATCTCTTCTAACCAAAACGCGACTTTATATTTAAACTTAGATTCTTTTAGACTTGTTCTTAGACCTTTAGGTCCAGTAATAGCTATAATGATATAGATAAGAGCTATTAGCACAAAAGAATAAATGATAAAAAATGGATGATAAAAACTTAAGAGTGTTAGACCTATTATGATTTGAAATAGTGACAATGAAAAATCAATTAAAAGCTTTGGCAATCCTTTTTGAATGGTTAAAGTATCAAAAAATCGATTTGCTAATTCAGGGGCATAATAATTATACAATGATTCAAATCTTATGCGAGGTATTCTATAGGCAAATTCAAAAGTTGCCCTGCTGAAAATTTTTTGCGAAATATTTTCAACAATTCTTAACTGAAGTAATTGAAGTAAGCCCATCAAACCTATTCCTCCAATAACAAAAATCACTAAGACAACCCAAGCTGTGCTTGGTTCTCCTCCTTGAATAAGGTTTATTATCGCTTGAATTCCAATTGGTAGTGATAAATTAACAATTCCATTGATCAAGGCATAAATATAAACTTGGCTGATTTCCTTTTTGTCAACCTTTAAAAGTCTCTTAAACCTCTGTATTGGACTAAATTTTATCACTTACTTTAATTTAATTTGTTAAATATCAAACAGCACCTCTCCTGAAGCCATGTTATACTTTGCACCAACAATTTTTATTCTATTATTTTTTTCTAGATCGTTTAGGATAGGGCTCTCTTTCCTAATTTCCATAATACTATTTTGTATATTATTTTGAATCACTGCATTAATGAATTGAGAATTTTGTTTATTTCTTGGCCCTAAAATGTTTTTAGTATTTTCAATTACATCTTTTATCTTAAGTGTTATTGAAGCTAAATTCCCACTCTTATCTTTATCAATTGCAGATTTTATAGCTCTACAATTATCATGGCCCATAACAACGACAACCTTTGTCCCTAATTCACGACAGGCATGTTCCATGTCTGCTAAAATCTCATTGCTTATTATGTTTCCTGAGATCCTAATCACTATTAGATCACCTATTCCTTTATCAAAGATATCTTCAACTGGAATCCTAGAATCTGAACAAGTTAGAATTACAGCTTTAGGAGTTTGTCCCAATGCCGCTTCTCTTATCATCTTGGTATGATCACGAACGGTTAGGTTATTCTTAATAAACCTTTGGTTACCCTGAATAAAAGATGAAACTATCTTCATTGGTGACATGGCGTCTCTTTCTTCTTCTGTAAGTATCCTTTCTTTCAAGGGCTCTAATTCACCATAAATGTCTTTTAGATTGACTTGATGATTTGTATTATTGGTGTTTAAATCTTCACATGAGGTGAAGAAAAATAAAAACAGAATTAATATCCTTGGTATTATATTCATAAGACTAGATTAAATAGGTGATTTAATTGTTTTAAATTTATTCTGGTGTTTAGATTTCATCTTTCTAATGTTTCGAGTAGCAGTTGCAAGGATATTTTTAAGCAGTTTATTTAGATCACTGTCCTTCTTGCTACTAATCTTTTCTTTTCCGTTTGCCTTAATTTTGAGTACAGCCTTATAAGTAATTAAGCTGCTTCCTTCTTTGTCCAGAAAAAGATCAATTTGGTCAAGTATGTCGAACTTCTCATAAATTGAATAAAATTTCCATTTTGCAAATCTGATGTGCTTGTTAGCAATTTCTGCTCTGTTACTAATCATTAACTTCATAAGTTTTCGATTTATTGATTAAAAATTCAATTGCTTGATAGTATTACTATTATTTGTGCAAGTATAACAACTTTATTTCTAAAAGTCCAGCAATATTTCTCTTTTTTATAAAACTATCACTCATAATAGCAATACTATTATTAATATGTGTATTACTTGCTTTTTAAAATTATTCGCTTTATATTGCAGGTATAAATCCACCTTATGAAAAATCTACTAATCATTTGTTTACTTGTATTCAGCAGCCAGCTATTTGCTCAAGAAGTCAGTACCCATGTTACTGGTCTAAATTTATTAGAACAAAAATTCCGAACAATGAACTATGAAGAAGCCTTAAGGATAGCAGATGAATCGGTTATGCAAAATGAAAATTCTGCCAATGCATTAATTCAGAGAGCACTATTAAAAATCAGGCTAGGAATGGAAGAAGAAGCTAAATTGGATTTAAAAAAGGCAAATAAAATAAATCCTCTGGCAGCAGATTTATTTGGTTTAAATGGACATTTTGGTATTTTAAATGCTATAAAAACAGATGGGACTAAGGGCTTTCAGAAACTAAGTTTAGAAAACAACATTAACTATTACTTCGATTATATTGACAATACAATTGTCTATGACTCTCATACAGATATGGAGATAAATTTAATCGAACAAGTCATTTTCGAAATCAGTACTGGAAATTTAGATAAAGCCTCAACAATTATTCGTGAAGGTCTTGACAACAATCAAAATTCCAGCCTTTTATGGGATCTTGAAGGATTAATTTACTATCAGCAAAAAAAGTATTCTAACGCAAAAGACTCATTCATAAAAGCAATTAAGCTTGACCCTAATTTTGGGATTGCATTGTTTAATCTAGCTATGACAGAGAAACACCTTGGTAACTTAGAATTGGCAAAAAGCTACATTTATAGGTCAATAATAATCCAAGAAAACTTAATTAAAGCTAAATTCGAACTAGCACAGTTTCATAAAAAAGACAATCTAAACGATAAAGCAATTAAAATTTACAACGAAGTCATCTCGGAAGAATCTCCAGAATGGAAAAAAGCTTTAATCAACAGAGGTTTAACAAAAAAATATAAAGGAGATTTTACTGGGGCTTCTATAGACATCAACAAAGCTATTTCATTTGATGAAAGAAATCACCTTCTGTACTTTTATAAAGCGAACATTTTAATGATTCAAGGAAACACCAATAAGGCAATTTATTATTATGATAAAAGTATTGCTCTAAATAAAACATTTGGATTGGCTTACTTCAACAGAGGTCTAGCGAATATAAAATTAAACAAACATCGTCAAGCATGTGATGATTTTCAAATTAGTGAACAATACGGTACGCAAATAGAAAAAGATTATTTACTCTTTTGCAATGATTTATAAATCAATTTTTGTCATCTAAAAAAAGTGGCTTAATGGTAATCCATCATTAAGTTACTTTTTATCTCAGAATGCCACCCCAAATTTAAGACCACCCCATCCTGATTTTTCACCTTGTTGAAATTCCTTAGAAATAAATGTTCTTGAATATTCTAGATATAGTTTTTTAATTTTTAAAACTAATCCAAAATTAAATTGCTTAACAAGTCTTTTTGTATTCTTTACCGAAACTGTATAAACATTATCCTTTCTCAAAACACCTCCTTGAAGACTTGCATCGTAAGCAATAAGATAAAGAAGTGGCTCTGTAAATAAATAAAACTCAACTTTCTTTTTGTCATGTTTATTATTAAACAAATCGAGTTTAGCATTAAATCCGAATGATGCATTTGTGAACAAGGTCCCTATTTTTAAATTTGCAGTAGCATTAATTACTAATAACTTTTTATGCCTTAACAATTCTTTTTCGTAAGTAAAATTATAATTAATTACTAAGTCATTTTTTATTTGATTTTGCCATCCTAAAGGGATTACGCCACCAATAGCCTTATGTATGCCAGTTTGCATTTCCTTTCCAAATGCAACTGGTCCCATTACTCCAATATTGAGAGAAGATACCAAATGTGTTTTCTTAGATTTATGTTTTACTATGACAAAACTTTTTAACATCATCGCAGCGCAAAAAGGTCTGTCCATGAATTGAATTTCGTTTGTTTTTATATTCTCTGGAGTAAATCCAATATGTTCAAATGACAAACCAAAAATTGCATTTTTTGACTTATTACCCACCAATAATTTAGTCAGTGGATTTTTCCTTAATACTGGAGAAACCCATTCAAAATTATATCCTTGGGTATAATTTTCATCGGAGCTATCGAAGTAGTCATTGTCATAACTAATTCTTAAATAGCTAAGTTCATTAATATTTCGATAGGAGACTAGGTGATCAATTTTTTGACAAATGCCTAGGAATGGAAGAAAAAGAAATATTAAAAATGCAACTATTTGATTAACCATATCTTTTGACTAAATATTCATTTCTTTTTTATAAAAAGGCTGAGAAATGATAAGTTTCCCAGCCTTGTGAAAATATCCCCAAAAAATTATCAGTACAGTAAGATCTTCTTAATTAGTTTCTTAATAGGTAATCAATACCTTTTTTAACCAACTCTATGGATATATACGACATAAAGAAATAAAATGGATTTCAAAATCTAAATTCATTAACTATTGACAAGTAAACTGATCTTATTGATTATATTTATGCTGCTAATTATTTAGTTATTTAAATAAGAATAGGCACATTCCATTTAATTTAAATTTTCACAAATTTTAAAATTTCAGATCTTGAATAAAATTGTTTTTATGTCATTATTTTTTATCACTTCAGTGTACATTTTTATTCAAGTAGGGATCAATGCTGGTGTCAATGTAGCATCATTAAAGTATGAAAATGATTCTCAAAATCTTGAAAACCTTGATGAGAATTTCATTAATGGTCTAGCCGCAGGTTTATTTTTCAATTTAGCGATTAGTGATAATTTTCATATTCAGCCAGAGGTTTTATTTCCTCAAAAAGGAAATAAAAACACCTATGAATTAAGTACGCTCTCTCAAAGTTTAATTTTGGTCTAAATAATTTGCTGGATGAAAATACGAATGATAATAACAATAATAAACCAATTTTAAATACCTGAGGAATTTCCAGAACCCTAGGCTTTAAAGTCTAAATAGTGAAGCATATGTGACGCTATTATGGTAAATTTTTAATTAGCAAAATTCTAAGTTATGCCAAAGTCTTCAAAAGAAAGAATCGGTCTACCTCCAGGTTCAATTGTTTATACAGGAAATAAAAAAGCTGCAAAAATAACGCTACATCACCTACAATATAATTTTGAAACCTTTCAAATTCTCAAACTGGATAATCATTCAAAATTTGTAATAGATGCAAATCAAAATTTTGTAGATTGGTATGATATAAGGGGAATTCATGATACTAAATTGATTGAAAAAATAGGAGATGTTTTTCAAATACACAATTTAATCCTAGAAGATATTGTAGATGTGAATCAACGGCCAAAATTTGAAGAATTTGATAATGGAATTCTCTTGATTCTAAAATCACCTACTTTTAATAGTAAGACTTTGGGAGTCACTTTTGAACATATTGCAATAATTTTAAAAGATGGCGTTCTCATAAGCTTTCAAGAAGAACATAGTGATATTTTCCTCCCAATTAGAGACAGAATTGAATCTGCAAAAGGAAAAATAAGAAATCAAAAAGCAGATTATTTAGCTTACGCTCTTACAGATTTTTTAGTAGATCAACAATATGCTGTAATGGAAGACATTGAAGAAGAAGTTGAAAAACTTGAACTCCATTTACTCAGCAATCCTCAAAAAAATATAAAAGAAGAAATATTTTCACTTAAGAGGCAAATTATTATTTTAAGAAAAGAGGTCGTTCCTTTAAAGGAAGCTATCAATAAGTTTAGCAAAAGTGATCATCAATTGATTAAAGATTCATCAAAGATTTTTATTATGGATTTGTATGACCACACTTTTCAACTGACAGACATGATTGATTCAAACCGTGAAATTCTTAATGGACTTCAAGATCTTTATTTATCAGAAATAAGCTTTAAGATGAATAAGATCATGCAAATACTGACCATAATTACTACTGTATTTGTACCACTATCTTTTTTGACAAGTCTTTATGGAATGAATTTTAAATATATGCCAGAATTAAATTTTAAATATGGATATTTTATTTTACTTGGTATCATGCTCTTGATAAGTGCTTGTCTATTGATTTGGTTCAGAAAAAACAAATGGCTTTAATTCAGAATGTTATCGCATTGTATTTTCAGCAGAACCAAAATAAAACAAAAACTCTTCTTAATTTAACCATGTATGATAAAACTGCTTTAGTTTTTTTGGACAAACATTAAGTCTAAATTTTATAAACACAAGCAGATTAATAATGTTAACCTTGAGGTAAGAGTTTTTCTGATATTTTCGATCCGAAACCAATATAGGAGAGTCAATAATGGTATAAGAAACTTTATTCTCTTTTATTCTACGAAAGATTTCAAAGTCTTCCATTATTACAAAACTTTCTTTATATCCATTCAACTTTTTAAAACATGAACGAGTAAAAAAATGACATTGATCCCCGCCACCTGCAAAAACACCATCAAATTTTGTGAAAAAACTATTGATTTTTAATAAGACATTGGGGCTATCAAAATTAAATGAAAAAAAACCAAAATGATATCCCATTTTTATTGCCTCTTTAATTTTAATTGTAATATTTGGAGGTGGGATAACATCTGCATGAAGAAATAATACAGCCTCTGCTTTTGTATGCTTCACCCCTTCATTTAGCTGAAGGCTTCTACAACTTGCCTTTATTTTTATATAATTGAGGCCTTGACTCTTACAAAATAGTCTTGAATCATCTTTGGATTTTGAGCAATCTACTACGATAATATTTTCCGCTTTTATTTCACAAACAGATTGTAAATAAGGAATTAATTTTCTTAAGTTAATTTCTTCATTTAAAATTGGTATGATGACATCTAAAATCAATATTATTTTTTCTTTTTCATGTATGATAATAATTATAAAGCTAATTACTCTGTTAGTAGATAAGGACTAAGATCTTTTTTGATTTCTTTTGCTAGTATACCAACTTTCACTTTTACACCAGAATTTTCCAGTATGATAATACCTTTACCTTGGTTCTTTTTGTGTGGATCCAAGATACCGACATATACTTCTTTGATTTTTCTTTTTGCAATTTCCTTTGCACAAGAGGGAGTTCTTCCAAAAAAAGAACACGGTTCTAGGGTTACAAAAATTGATACTTCATTTTCTGAAACTGGAATTTGATTCAAGGCCATTGCTTCTGCATGTGGCTGACCAGGAGAATTTGTAAATCCTCTGGCAATTATGTGATTATTTTTTACAATCACACATCCAACAGGTGGATTAGGAAGACAGGTTGGCAAAGCTTTTTTTCCTTCCATCATAGCCTCTCGCATAAAATAATTTATCTGTTTTTTTGTCATCATTATTAGTTAATTTTAAAAATAGATACCCCAACATCAAGTTGAGGTATCCTTTCACAACAAAAACCAAATTTTGTATGAGAATTTTTCTTAGTTCATTTTAAGGAACTTAAACTTCTCTTTGTTAATATCAATTTCTGACTTTGAGTTGTTATCTAAAACTTTCAAGTAATAAAAGCCTTCAGGATAATTTGAAACATCTAATTCAATTGTATTTACCCCTTCAAAGACCTCATGGCTTATTTGACTCAATACTTTTCCTTGTGCATTATAAACTAACAATTGGACAATGCCTGAATAGTTCGAATTTAAACTGGTAAACAAATTCGATGTAGCTGGAACAGGATAAATTGTCCCTAAGTTAATTTCTTTTTGATTTGTTATCATCCCAATATCAAAATTACTTGTGTTAGTGTTTGCACTACCACCTGCAAAGCGATCAGGATTGACTGGCCAATTTGCAAAATAAACTGCTGATGCTCCCATAAATGGTCTATTATAAATAGGAAAAGAGTTGCCAGAAACGGTAGGCATAGTGAATCCTAAAATTCTTCCACCTTCATTTTTACGCTCTGCTATAAAAATTCTATCTTTTACATCATCGTAAGCAACATCAACAGGATTACCTAAATATGTTCTATCTCCAGCAATTCTTAATTGCTCAGACATTGATATAGTTCCATCAACTGCAGCAAGAGAATAATCTTTGATAACACTAAAAGCACCATCCGTACCACTTGCAGCTTCTCCTACATCAGTGAGTATCATCATATCTTTATCTGCGATGTATGTTATTCCATGGGTTCTCACAATTCCCTCAACAGTAACTATGCTTGAAGGTTCTAAAGGACCATCCGGTCTATTGTAAAAGTTATTGAATACCGCCAATTGATTTGAATTATCTACTATAGCAAATAGGTCATTTCCATTAGCTTGAATACCCCAAAGATTTATATCAACATCATGAGATTTAACCAAACTTGTACCGCTTTCTTCTAAAGTATATACGACTATTTTATTTTGTTGTCCGTTTGAATCATTTGCATCTTGAGCAACTGCAATCCAATCCATACTAACTGCAATTTCTCTTCCATTTGTAAAGTCTGAACTTGAAAAACCTACAGCATTTAAGCTATTTGAATTATTCAACTTTAAGTTTACATCTGAATAAAGATCTAATCTATTGTCTGTTCTATTCAGTTGAATTAAATCATCAGTATCTGCATTATAATACAAACCGTCTGCATCAGAAGCTAAAACCTCTTTACCCATCATATCTATTGTATTGTCATTATAAATATCAAATATCCCTAACAAGCCTTGTGTATTTGAAGAAGCAAATAATTGGCCTGAAACATTAGGATTAGTTCCTCTAATATTAATTGTAAAAGATCCTTCGTCATCTTCATCTGCAGTCATGTCATTATCATTTCCAGGGCTAGAATCAGGATCACTTTGATCTGAATTCATTACTTGTACAAAATTTGTTGCCATTATTCCAGAGGTAAGTGTAAATAAGTTTTGATTTAAAGTTGCGCTTGAACCAGCTGGGATTGTTCCTACATCCCACTTTCCAGCAAAACCATCATAATTTCCTTGGCTCGTTGAAGCTGAAGAAAATACTAAACCCTGTGGCACCTTTGCTTCTACAACAACTCCTGTGGCCTCTATTGGACCATTATTAGTCAATGTAATGACATAAGGAACTGATTCATAGACGCTATAATTATTTGCAGGTGCTTCAATGCTTATTTCTAAATCAGCATCTGACATATTATTAGGGTCTGTTCCTCCATTATCAACAATTCTACCACCACAATCACCTACTGCAGAAAATGGGCTTGCAACATATGGAAAACTAGCCTTAAAAGGAACATCATTTTTTTCTACTCCTGTAGTAAAAGTCAAAACGTTCAAAAGGTCTTCAGTTACAGGCGAACCACCACCTGCAGCATCGTAGTCATCATACCAAAGACCTATAGCTGCGAGGACTGCACCTGAAACTGCTTGTAACTCTATTCTAGTTACATCATCTTCAAGTCTTCTACCATTTGGAAAGCCGTCCATATTTGGAATGAATTCCAAATCGGCATTGCTATTAAATCGTGGATCTGTCAAACCTAATACTGCTGAATTAATAAGTCCAAGAGCACTAAACTCCTCTGAGTTTCTATCTGTCGGAGGAACAGCCATGTTTAATCTAAGCATATCACCACCATTAGGTAAGAAGTTATTTATAAATGGTTTTCCAGCAGCTAATGGATTACCTTCTTTACCTGTTGCTAATTGATATGGCGGAAAATTAGGAGCCCCTGTATGAAATATAGGCCACAAATCAACCGATCTCGGTAGTCCTGGGCCAGGCAATAACAAGGTCCCAAAAATATCATCATCTAAAGCTGTACCCGCGACTGCATCTGAACCTTTAAGTCCAAATAATCCATCTTGGCCATTGCCAAAATCAAAGCCTCCTAAAGAAGCCCTTTGAATTCTCAAAGCTGAAAATGCAGGAACTGCTCCTCCAAACTGATCATCATCCATGTACAAAGCTAATTCAGGATTGTAAAAGAATGGATCTAAGATTTGATCATTAAATTCAGCATAAGGCGTGATAGCATTCCAGTAATCTTTTTGACCGATTGGAACAACTGCTTCATTTGTTAAAGGCATTCCTATTCTTGAAACTTGTACCCAAGGGCCATCATAAGTCGCATCTGGTCCATCAGTATTAAAAGTTCTTATTTGCTTTCTACTAGCAGCAGCCCAAACTCCAATTACATAATCGGCATCTAAAATATTAGTAGGAGTTGAAGGTGCACCATCTTTCAATAAAGTAGAAATTGGAATTTGCAATGCAATGGTGCTAACGTTATAACATGCTACTCCATCTCTCGCATCTCCATCTTGTCTAGGAGAATTTCCTAAATCAAAAATACCACCTAAATCAACGAAAAAAGGATCATCCGATGGTCCACAGAAAACTTTTTCTCCAGTTGTGCTTGTTGTAATTGCATCAGTAATCAATTGCTCGTACGTTGTACTTAGACCAACACCTGATTCAATAGACCGAGGTCCAATATTTGGAGGAGGCACTACTCCGTCTGTTAGTATAGTTTCAAAAGTCTGTCCACCATCTATACTTCTTTCGATGGTATAGGTAGTTTTTAGATTTTGAGCTCCAAGCCTGATATTAAAAAAGGTTGTAGGATCTTCATTCTCTCTTTCAAATGTGATGTAATATAAAATATCATCACCTGGAGTATCCGCATTATTGTCAATATGAATTTCATACCTAACATGGTCACTGAATCCATACCAATTGGGACCTCCTTGAGGTAATTGAAAAGGGACATAACTTGCTATGATCGTAATCATATCAGGATTGTCTGGTGAACGAAATGCATACAAGTCAGTGTTATCAGCGAATGGATCAAGAGAAATTAAAGGGGCTTCCCTATGACTTGATGCATTAAGCAAATTTTGACCAAGTAGCATTCCACATAAAAAGCAGAGCATAATTTTTAACACTTTACTTGCAGAAAATAAACTTGAATTTGTCATTTTTAATTATTTAAAGGTTCAAACCACTTCCAGTTAAAATGATGTAAAATCATTTTTGATAGAAAACAGTTATTAAAATATTTATGTTTGTAAAATATTCAGTCTCGAATATTAATTGCTTGCCAGCAATTTCTGTAAGGCTTTTAGTTCTTTAGATTCAGCATTTAATATCATAGCCTTTTGTAAATGTAATTTTGCTTGGTCATGTTTTCCATTTTTCAAACAAACTTTCGCCATCATTTTATTTACATCTGCATTTACAGGCCTTATTTCATATTCTTTTTGAGCATATGAAAAAGCTTCAGCATCGTCCTCGGTTATATTGAGAAAGAAGTCTGCATATTCTAAGTTCATATTGTGTCCAGAATCGACGTCATCTTGAAGCATAACTTTTATTTCTGCTACTTTTTCATTGAATAAATCCATGCGGTTAGTTTGTTTATACAAATCTGCTAAGTCAATGTAATATCCAACTTCAGGAATTATATTAGCCGCCTTTAGAAGCAATTCTTCGGCTTCTTCGTAGTTCTTTTCATCTAATCTCATTTTTCCGAGAGCTGCTATGGCGAATGGATAGTTTTGTCTTTCATTTAGAATTTGGTTAAAACAAGATTCTGCCTTTTTTCTTTGCTTGTTTTTTATGTAAAGGTCCCCTAAAGTTAATCTTGCCCAAGCCGTTTGTTCTAAACCAGGGTAACCAGATTCTGCAGCCATTTCCATAGCCTCGATTGCTCCAGCAAGATCCCCGTGTATTTCTCGCAAGTATGATATTCTAGAATAAGATCTAATATCAGGTCTTATGGAAACCATCTTATCAGCCATTTTAACAGCTAAATCATAATCACCTAGTTCTACATAAGCGTCAACTAAAGTTCCATAAAGTTGTGCATTGTAAGTGTTGATTTTCAAAGCTTCTAAAGCAAGTTTTTTGGCTGTTTCAAATTCATGCTGTGAAAGCATTACAGAAGCTTTATACAGAAGTGCATGAAATTTATCATCTTTATTCATAGTATCCTTATTTTTTAAGGAAGCATCCAATACTGAAATAGCTGCAGGGTAATAATGTCCATGCTCTCCAGTAACTCTAGCTTCGTGCATAAAGACTTCAGCAAGCTTGATGTTTTCTTTTGAATCCAATGGATTTATTTTAAGCCGTACAATTGAACTTTGATATTTATTTTGGACATTGTCCCATTCTAAACCGGTTAATTTAGATGGCCTCTCTAATAGCTGTGGAATTTCAGATAGTTGAGAAATTTTATTTTTATCATCATTGCACGTAAAAATAATCAGTAATGATGCTAGAATTGGGAAGATAGATTTGATATTCATTTTATTAATTTTTCTTTTACAAATACTTACGAGAATCGACATACTTTTGGATTTTAAAAAGTGATCCTAGCATAAAAGCTAGGATCGAATTCAAAAGAAAAAGTTTAAACAATTTTTTTGTCGGTTTTCACTTCTTTTACACAATCATGTACGAGACAAGTTTGTGTTTTGGATTTTTATTGTAAATTTGGTTTGAACAAAATGCTGACAAAAGCATTTTAATTGCATGGGAGAAAAAAAATCGAACATAGAATCGAGTATAGTAAACTACCTTCTTAAAGAAGATAAAAGGGCTATATCATTGATCTATTCGAACTACTCCGACTCATTATATGGTATCATTTCAAGAATTGTCCCTGATAAAGAAATCGCTTCAGAAGTACTGCAAGATACTTTTGTGAAAATTTGGAAAAACAGCAGTAAATACGATGTTACAAAAGGTAAACTTTTTACTTGGATGGCGCAAATTGCAAGAAATTCAGCCATAGATACTTTAAGGTCTGGAAAATATAATAAGGGGGCGAAAACCGATTCTATACCAGACTTCGTATATAATTCTGTTGAATTAAGCAATACCATTTCATTAGAAGATTCTGGCTTAAGAAAACAAATTGATTCCTTAGATACTAAATATAAAGAAGTTATTAATCTTCTTTATTTTATGGGGCATTCCCAATCTGAAGCAGCAAAAAAATTAAATCTACCTCTTGGTACCGTAAAGACAAGGGTTAGATCAGCAATATTAGAATTAAGAAAAAGTTTAGGCAATGAGGTATATTATATACCAATGTTGTTATTTATAACAACACTAATCGCCGATTTGGCCTAAAAATTAAATTTTGGACTTAAAAAAATACATAGAATCAGGAATACTAGAACAGTTTGTTCTCGGCTCCCTTTCTTCTCAAGAAGTTATTGAGGTTGAAAAATTAATGTCTCGCCATCCTGAGATAAGAGCAGAGGTAATGGCTATTGAGGATGCAATGGAAAATTACGCAAAAGCGCATGCCATAAAGCCACCGTTGGGTTTAGAACAAATAATCTTAAATAAAATAGAAGCAGACTATTCTAAAAAAAATCCCACTGAATCTACAGTAAAATCTACCGAGACTTTAACAAAAGGAGAGAGTCCGAAGAAAGGATCTTCTAAATTGACTATAGGCTTGTTACTTGCCCTTGCAGCAATGTGTCTTTTTGCTTTGTTTAAACTATTTTCTGTCACCAGTAATTTGAAAACTCTCAAATTCAAGCACGATAAACTCAATCAAGAGTATGCACTTTTAAAAGAAGACTGTAACCGATCAAAAGACATAGCAATTGCATCAGAAAAATACCTCGAATTCATACAAGATAGAAACACCAAACCAATAGTAATGGAAGGCACTGAAAATGCCAAAGAAGCATTATCTACTGTTTATTGGAATCCAAGAAAGAAAAAATCCTATCTACGCACAATTGCTATGCCTGAGGTTCCTTCTGATAAACAATATCAACTATGGGCCATAGTCGATGGAAAACCAGTTGACATGGGAGTCTTTGATGTTGCAATTGATGCAAATAGTTTTATAGAAATCCCTCATATTGAAGGTGCACAAGCATTTGCAGTCACCCTGGAACAAAAAGGTGGCGTTGAATCTCCAACGATGGATCAGATGTTTGTCATTGGTGAGAATTCTTAATTCATAATTTTTAAAAAAAATATATACTTTTAAAATCCGATAAGGATAAGTCTTACGTAAGTTTTAGTGTATTTAATATTATTCAAATTATAAATCCACTAAAATGAAATACCTCACATTTGTAAGCAGTCTTCTCTTACTAATTCTTACTTCCAACTGCGAAAGCCTAGACAATTTAACCCAGTTTAATTTAGAATATTCCTCATCAGTTACTATTCCACCCACTACTGGTTTGAACTTACCGCTAAATCTATTTACACCAGAAATGGAAACAGATTCTGAATCTGAATTTGCTATTCACAACACAAACAAGGATTTAATTGAAGAGATCAATTTAACAGAAATGATCATGACAATTACTTCGCCAAATAACCAAAGATTTGATTTCTTAAATGAAATAAGTGTTTATATAAATGCAGAAGGTTTATCAGAATTAAAAATTGCAGAGGCAAAAGACATTCCTGAAAACATAGAAAATGAACTAAACTTAAATACTTTAGAAAATGATTTATCAGAGTACATTAAAAAAGATAAATTTTCTCTAAGGGTTAATACCATAACAGACAAGCTTATAAGTCAAGAAATTGATATAAATGTATTTTCTAACTTTTTTGTAGACGCACAGATTATACTTTAGGCACAAAAGAATTTCGAGTTTATATAAAAATAATTATCGCTTAATTAATTCAAATCAAGAGCAAGCTATATATAATATTATAGAAGACTATTGAAATTCTTTACTCTCGTCACGCTCTTTTTAACAAATACATTCAAATCTATCTTCATGAACAAATATCTATTATTTCCAACTTTTTTATTCGTTTCAATCAGTGCTTTTTCTCAAATAGGAATATCTGTTGGAGTGTCAAAATCAAGTTTTATAAATTCTTTTAGTTGTGATCAAATAGTTATAAATAATATAAAAAGTCATGATAGCTTTTATGGGGGACTTACTTATAATTTCCCACTTTCTAGTGTTATCATTTTGCAGTCAGGAATATTTTATTCCGAAAAAGGTGCTCATTATAGTTCAAATTTTTCAGGCAAAGTAGCTCAAAAAATTAGCTTTGTTGAAGTGCCATTAATTGGAAGGTTACAATTTGAATTAAATCGAAATCATTGGTTCATCATGGAAACTGGTCTGTTTGTCAATCATAAGTTAAAAACAAAGTTATCTGATGAGACCACAGCCTCTACAACTTTTTCACAAGAAGAAAACTCAAGTCGCTTAAACATATTACCAAGCAAATTCAAAAACTATGAGTTCGGTCTAAATTGTGGAGCTGGATACAGCTTAGATAAGATCACTTTCTTATTGAGGTATTCGCTTGGCATGACAAATTTAGTAAGATATGAGGATACAAAAACTAATGGTAAGAATCTAGAACAATATTCAAGGCAATTATCATTTTCCTTGCAATACACACTATAGTTTTTGTTTTATTGGTTTTTTAATAAGGGGCAATTTCCTTTAGGATCTTGCCCTATTTTATTTTATAAATCCGATCGTACGCCTTTTCTCGTAAGTATATTTTTAATCAATATTAAATCATAAAACATGAATTATTTTAGACTTTATTTTATCATTTCCTTGGCAATATTTACTCTTGCCTCATGTTCGGATGACGATACCAATCCAACATTTGAAATGACATCTTTTGACTACCAAATTCACAATGGTCAAACGGTTAATTCTGCGGCCTATGCAGGCACCCATAGCAATGACTTTAACGTAAATATGGAATTAATAGAACTATCTTCTGGCAACACCCAAATTAACCTTACATTAAACAATACTATGGAAGGTGAAACTTACCACATCCATGCTCATGACGCTGCTGATCCTGCTACAACTCCTAATGGTACACCGTACAATGAAACACCAAACGGTGATATTTTTGCACAAATGGTGGTAGGAAATGGAGGATCCGTTAGTATTTCTCAAGAAGCTAGCAGCTCTTTCACTGAGCTTACAAATGATTACGAAGGATTTTTTGTAGTTCATGATCCATTGCAAGCTATAAGCACCACTGATATCTCAACATATCTTGTAGTTGCTTCATTTGCAAGAGCTCAGAGCTCAACTTCTTATGAAAGTAAAAGTTTTAACTACGACTTCAATACAGGTCAACTCGTCGAAGATTTTGCTTATTCAGGTACGCACAATAGTAATTTGACAGCGAGTATCCAAGTAGACGAACTTGCAGGAAATCAATCTAGAATTATTGTAAGAGTGATGAACTCGATGAATGGAGAGGTTTATCATACACATGCCCATGACATGGCAGATCCAGCATCTACTCCGAACGGCACACCATATAATGAAACTCCGAATGGAGATGTATTTGCTTCAGCAATTGAAGGGAATGGCGGAACTGCTAGTAAAGCATATATTTCATCTAGCAGTTATAGTGATATTACTTCATCGTATGATGGATTTTTTGTTATCCATGATCCTTTACAAGCGATCTCAACAACAGATCCAACAACATACGTTATTCTGGGCGTGTTCGCCAGATAATCCGATGGAGTGAGGTAGCTGTCAGTTATAATTTATAACTCGGCAGTTACCTTTTTTGCTAAGATAAATCTATACCACTCACAAATTAAATTTTAATTACAATGAAAAGCTCCTTAAAGAAAAACTTACTTTTTTATCTATTATTTTTTGCACCTGTTTTTATGGAGGCACATGGTGTTTCTCAAAGTGATCAAAATCTATTGAGTAATGGGAACTTGATAACTTACATCATGATAGGTGCAAAACATATGCTTACTGGGTATGACCATTTACTATTTTTAGCCGGAGTTATTTTTTATTTGAACAACTTTAAAGATGTTTTAAAGTTTATTACAGTGTTTACAATCGGCCATTGCATAACATTAGTAGGAGCAACATACTACGGAATAAAAGCAGACGAACATTTGATTGATGCTATTATTGCTTTAAGTGTTTTATATAAAGGTTTGGAAAATTTAGGTGGATTTAAAAAGTTTTTTAACTCAAATACCAAACATCTTTTAAGGATGGTTTTCATTTTTGGTTTGATCCATGGCTTTGGGTTATCTACTAGATTGCAATCTTTTGACATTGGAAATAACCAATTTCTATCAAAAATATTAAGCTTCAATATAGGAGTAGAAATCGGTCAAATCTTAGCCTTAATTCCTATAGTTTTTATCATAGGAAAATGGAAAGGAAAAAATTCTTTTAAGGTATTCTATTTTTACGCAAACGCTTTTTTAATTCTTGCTGGAATCGGGTTATTCTTTTTTCAATTATCAGGATATTTCAATGGGCACCACCCATAAAGTAAATATCGACAAGATTCTTTTTTTAGAATTATATTATTGACAATGAATGCTAAGTAATTTTTATAAGCTTCCACGAATAATTTTAAGGCTGGTCAAAGCTATTAGAGCAGCACGTTCCATGAAAGCAATTGAAGAAGTAAGCATCTTTTATAATAAGAATAAAGCACATGGAACTTTACTTTTTTATTCAATTGCTTTGTTATTGATCATAGTTTATTGTTCTTTTGGTTTTTATAATTTCGAAAGTCCATTAAACGATCAAGTAGTAACGTTTGGAGATGCTTTATGGTGGGCTCTAATACCAGTGACTTCTGCTGGATATGGGAATATTTATCCAACAACTACCAATGGAAAAATTATCGCTATAATTCTGACTTTAGGAGGTATGGGTTTATTCTCAGTATTAACTGCTGACATTCTTTCAATTTTTGTAAAACAAAAGCAATGAGCAGAATTTTAAAAAGAGCATTAAATCGAAATGCTCACTAAAATTGTTAATGCTTTAGAGGCATCTCTGGATTAATCTAAATACAACTTATGTATTTTTTAAGCCCCCCCTCGCTTCTTGGCCTTGTTATTTTCCACATTACTTTCCAATACAGAAATCCCTGAAAATACTATCCAATAAATCATCTGTCGATACCTCACCTGTAATTAAACCTAAGTGATGTAAACTCCTTCTAATATCTAAAGCAACTAGATCTGAACTGATGCCTGATTTTAAGGCTTGCTTTACTTCAGTCAAACTTTCCAAGGTATCATTCAGAGAACCTAAATGACGAACGCTACTGACCATGGTCTTATCCAAAAGTGAAGGCTCCTTAATGATGGATTCAAAAAGTTTTTCTTTGAGGAACTCTATGTTCATGTTGTTAATCGCAGAAGTGGTGATTAAATTCGAATCATCTACAAGATGCCCGATGTAATAATCTTCTGCCTTTGTGTATGGGTTCAAATCCATTTTATTGGCCACGACAATAAGCATAGGTTTCACCTCCGTTTTTATATTGCTTAAAGTATGCAATAACTCTTTTTCTAAATCGGCAGGACTTGTACTCAGGATGTCAAAGACATAAAGCAATATTGCAGAACTTTCGATTTTTGCGAAAGCTCTTTCTACGCCGATTGATTCGATGTCATCACTTGATTCTCGTAGACCTGCAGTATCAATCAATCGAAACTGAATGCCTTTGATGTTTAATTGTTCTTCGATAGTATCTCTGGTTGTTCCAGCCATCTCCGAAACGATGGCGCGCTCTTCGTTTAACAGTGCATTTAATAAGGTGGACTTTCCAGCATTAGGCTTGCCTGCTATTACTGTAGCAACTCCATTTTTTAAAACATTACCTAAACTGAAAGAAGAAATTAATTTCTTGACAACAGCAAGAATCTCTTCTATTAAATTATTTAAAGCTGTTCGATCTGCAAATTCAACATCTTCTTCTCCAAAATCTAACTCCAATTCTAAAAGACTTGCAAACTTTATCAAACGATCTCTAAGGTTTTTAATTTCTTCCGAAAAACCTCCTCGCATCTGATCCAAGGCCAATTGATGTGACATCTTGGAATCCGAAG
>CALDYJ010000058.1 GCA_937941095.1 uncultured Saprospiraceae bacterium
GTAATTGTTACAGGTGATGAATTAAAAAAGGATATGAGTTCATATGCAAAAGGGATATATTTTGTCGAAATATGCAAAAAAGGAGACAAAAGAGTTGTTGAAAAATTGATTTTATTATAAAATCCATCATATCTTAAAGAATGCATTTAAAGCAATACATTATATTATTAATATTATTTCCTTTAGGAAATCATTCCTTTGCTCAAATTAACTTTAATTGGGCAGATACACTAGAGTATGTTCATGTATATGCAAGAAGTGTGGTAGAGATTGATGAAATTTTTTATGTCTCTGGGATTGGTGTTGATGATGTAGATTCGAGTAAGTATAATGTTGGGTCTTTTTTACTGAAATTAGATAAAGAAGGAAATCAAATAGAATTTCACGCATTAATAGACAGTACTTGTGCAATAACAACAGAAAATCATACCCACATGCTCACTCAATCAATGGATGGCAATTTGTTGACCACTGGTTACTTGATAGACTCAATAGGGGTTGATCCTTACCTAATGAAATTAAATTTAGAAGGTGAAATACTTTTTAAGAAAGTTTTAAAGAGTGAATTCAAAAACGCATTTTTTGAACTAGATGTAGGATGTATCGAATTAGGAAATGGAGACATCATTACAGTTACTAGATGTGAAAGAGATGATTATGGCGTAGTTAAACCTACAGAGATATGTTTGTATAAATTTGACGCTGAAGGAAATTTTATATGGTATAAAACAATTGATGATCCCTCTCGAAGAGATTTTACAGGAGAAATGGAAGTCATGGAAAATGGGAATATTGTCCTCTTTGGCGGGAAAAATTATGGACTTACAGGAAACTCAGCCAGAACACACGCTAGCCTAACTGAAATAGATACTTCAGGAAAATTAATACGACAATGGTTATCTCCGATTGAAGATTCTCTAAATTTTTCCTTAACAGGAGTAATTGCTGATGATGGTGCTTATGTTTTCGCAACAGGTAAACACATTTATATTAATGAAGGTAGGAGCCTCAATGATCCCATGATTATGAAAGTCGATGCAGATCACAAGGAGGTCTGGAAAAATATATTATTTAATGTTCAAGTTGATACAGCTTTTTCGTCAAGACTGACTTACCGAAATATAATAAATTTAGCACACGAAAATGCCTACGTAGCAGTAGGGCATCACCACAAAGGTTTTCCGGATGCTCCAGATGGAAACTTTTCAGAATCATATGGAAGGGTTGTAAAGATTGATGATGAGGGAGAGTTTATCTGGAAGAGAAATCACAAATTTTTTTCAGCTGAAGAAGTAAGGTATGAGTGGCATACCTTTTTTGATGTAGTCGAAACAGCAGATGGAGGCTTCTTTGCATGTGGTGAAGCAAGGGCACTAGACAATGTACCAGAGCGTCAACCACAAATGGCTTGGTTTGTGAAAATGGATGAATTCGGGTGCGTGGTACCGGGATGTCAAGATTTTGTAGATGCCATCATAGAAGCAGCTAAGCCAATAAACTTTATCTTATACCCAAATCCCACAAATGATATCCTAAATGTTTATTTAAATAATAATGAAGAAAATGTAGAAGCTACTATCCAAATAATAAATGCTAATGGGAGACTTGAAGAGTCATTCGATACAAGACTAATTAATGATTTAAATTTAATGATAGATGTAAGTAGATTAGGTAGTGGGTTCTACTTTTTGAAAATAATAGATGAAAAAAATAACTTCCATTTTGAGAAATTTACAAAGATTTAAATTACAAGAACAAGAACCAAGGGCTTAGTAGATGTGACCTTGCTCACTTAGAAACCACCTCAGATACTGGGATTTCAAAAACAGGTCTAATGGTTTAAATGAGAGAAGATCTTCGATCTTAATCACATCATTCAATATTTATTTAATCTAAATATTGCATTTATATCTCATAATTCATAGCTTACAGGCGTTACCCAGGTATCAAACTTCGTTTTGGTCCAACACTATTAATATTAGGGAAAGTATTAGAATGCCTAGGGCGGGCTCCAACCGTTGACTTGTCCGGTTTTTCTTAGGAAACAAGGAGATTACTGAATCATTCTGCGCCCCCTAACCATGTTTTTCAAGGGTCCATAAACATCCCTGATATTTGGGTGATTTTTTTTCTTTCCAGACTTCTACCACATTTTTATATCCCTCACGCAACGTTCTCCTTGTATCCTGCATATTAGACGATATCAGCTGAAATAATAAAAGAAGATTAGTACTGCTTCTTATTTTAAAATTGACCAAGTTTTATGTTCTTTATTGATATGGAACTGATCTTTAAACCAGCAATATGACTAATTTAAAATATTTAAGCTTTCTAATATTATCGATTTTAATCGCATTTACCTCTTGTAGAGACGATGAAGATCAACTCAATACCATAAAAACACCTGTTACTGTTGATGATCCATCTTGGGGAGTCCAAGCCATAACAGGAAGTCTTGCAGGTCAAGTTTTTGAATTGAACAATTCTCCTATAGCAAATGCTGAAGTAAGTGTAAATGGACAGACTCAAACAACAGATGAAAATGGAGTCTTTATTTTTCCTTCCATTGAAATGAATGCCTTGGGTACTGTGGTAAAAGTATCGAGTGATGATCATTTTAACTACTCAAAAGTAATTGATCCAAAAGATGGTAAGCAAACCATCATCAATTTTGGCATGCACAGAAAAGATAATTCTAAGATGTTTAATACCAGCGAAGGAACAAGTATAAATGTTTCTGCTACTGGCTTTCTTGCAAGTGTAGAGCTGCCGGGAGGCCCTTATGTGATAGATGGTACAGATGTTCCATTCGAAGGTATTGCGGTTGCTTATTTGACGTTTATTAATCCTGCATCTGAAGAACATCAAGCAAGCATCCCAGGTGATCTTCGTGCCATTGATGAAAATGGAGAAAAAATCCAATTAGCAAGTTTTAGTATGGTAGGTGTAGAAATCTACAATGAACTTGGTGATAAACTAAACCTAGGGCCTGATCAAGAAGCAACAATTAATTTTCCAATTCCTAGTGAACTTCAAAATAAAGCTCCTGAAACCCTTCCACTTTGGGTTTATAATGAAGAAAATGGAAATTGGGAAGAGGAAGGTGAAGCTGTAAAAAAAGTTGGTAATTTTTACGAAGGAAAAGTATCCCATTTCTCATTCTGGAATTGTGATGCTCCTTTTCCTCTTGTTGAGTTACAAGGAAAAGTCTTAGATGAAAACGGAATTGGCATTAGTGGAATAAAAGTTCTGGTAGAAGTTGTGAGTAGTGGAATCGCTGGCGTAGGTTGGACTAATTCAGAAGGAATCTATGAAGGCAAAGTACCAAAAGATGAAAAGTTAATCCTATATTTCTCAAAAGGTATCCCTTGTGAAGAGTTCGAGACAAGCATTGAAGTAGGTCCTTTAATTGAAAACACCGTGCTAGAAGATTATAAGTATCCTTATCCAGATGCATTATTTAATACATTATCTGGTAGGTTATTGAATTGTGAAGGAGAATTAACAGTAGATGGTTATCTTAGACTAGAAGATGAATTCTCAGGATACTCTCTATTTGTCATGCCAAACGATGATGGTTATTTTTCTGTAGAAATACCTAACTGTTGGACAAGTTTTACATTGACTGGATTTGATTTTGTTGGGGGGTATATTAGTGAGCCAATAACATGGCCAAATGGAATTGAGGAGGACACCGACATAAACGACTATTTGTTATGCACAGAAATACTTACTTATTTTACTTTAGAATACAATGGGGATACTTATAGAAATGATGCGGTACATCTTAATGTATCTGAATGGTTTGAAATAGCAGAAGTAAATCCAGACTCTGTTAATCAAAACCTTACTGTTTTAGTTCAAGCTCCTTTAGGAATGGATGGAGAAATAGCTTTAGGTGATGTAATGCCATTCCAAATCAATTTTACCTTTGAAGAGAATGGGGTGCGAGAGATATTACTTTGTGAAGGCAGCGATGGTTGTGAAATGATTATAAATATAGAATCAGCTCAGCCCGCTGGTGGATTTGTCACTGGAACTATGGATGGGACTTTGTATCAACCTTCAACTGGAAATACAGTAGATGCTTCAGGAGAATTTAGAGCATATAGATTTCGATAAATAAATTTGGAATTAAATAATATCATATCAGGTTGTCAAAACAAAAGACCGGATGCCCAAAAGGCATTAGTCAGACGGTACTCTGGTCTTTTGTTTACCCTTTGTAGGAGATACTGCTACAAACAGATGGATGCTAGGGATGTACTCCAAGATGCTTTTATGATGATCTTTAAAAACTTTCATCAATACGATGTTTCCAAAGGACTCTTAGATCACTGGTTAAAAAGAGTGACCATTAATGTTGCATTACAACACAATCGATCGCAAAAGATATTTGCCATTGATTTAAATGAAGAAGCTTATTTGTTAGAAGGAGACCATGATTGCCCGATTGATAATTTATCGGCAGATGAAATTATTAAACTCATCGCCAAATTACCTACTCAATACAGAACGGTCTTTAACCTATATGCCATAGATGGTTTCAGCCATAAAGAGATTGCAGAAAAAATGGGCATAAACGAAACGAGTTCTAGATCTAACCTGTCTAGAGCGAAAGCCATACTACGTAAAAATATTTTGAATAATCAAAAAAGTGACTCATGTCGGATAGCAAATTAGAACGACAATTTAGAGAAAAGATTGATGGTCATGTTTCGCCAATTGATCCAGATGCATTGTGGAAGGATATCCAGTTAAAGCAGAATGATGGACGACGATCTTACAAATGGATTTATCTGAGTTTATTAGTAGGTACCGCATTGATTTTGTTTTACATGCTTTTGCCAAAAATGTCTTTACTTTCAAATAAAAACACCCTGAAAGAAAAACTAAATTCTACAGAAATAATTGATGATAAAACAAATAAAGAAAGTTCAAATGATCATTTGACTAAAGAGGCTCAGCAAAATATAATTAAGCTAGAAAATAATTTGAATACTAAAACTAATACCATCACGTCATTTAGCTCAGAAACGAATTTAAGTGAAACGGCAAAGAATGGCATTGATGTAAAAAACAATCTTCACAATCAAGAGGAGAATACGAAATTGAAAGCTAATGAAAGGATTACCAAGAATAATCAAAATATAAATCCTAATGGACTTTCTTCAAGGAGTAGTCAAGATTCCAAATCTACATCCTCGAAAGATTTAAAGATTGAATCACTAAAAGATAAGAGCAATAATGAAATCTTGCCTGCAAATTCTAATCTAGAAAATAAAACTGAGCATCAAAATAAAAAGCATCAATTGAAATCTCAGTTTGAACAGGAAATCCAATTCTTTGAGCAAGATGAAAAAGCGGAAACTACAACAGAGAAACTAGTAACTTTATTAAATACAATTCCTTTAAACATCTTTAACGAAGAGTTTGAAAAACCAATACTTAAGAATATTAAAGCCCTTCCAAATAAAAAGATGCCCTCGTTCGAAATAGGAGCGAGTTTTAATTATGATTTAGTGAGTAGAAAGATTTCCGTAATTAATGAAGATTCATTTAGATTGGAATATGCTCAATTAAGAGAGGCATCCGAAAGATTTATTGAATCGTATAATGCAGGATTGTTTTTGAGGAAAAATTTGAAAGCGGGCTTTCGCTTGACTACTGGGATTGGCTTTGCACAACTTACTGAAAGATTTGATAGTAACATCGTTATTGATTCTATTTTTATTCCAGAAAGCTTAAATAGCCAGAATGGGATCATTGAAACTACAGTGAGGTCACGTAAAATTCATAATAGGTACCGATCAATCAATGTTCCTTTGACTATAGGAAAGACCATAAGAAAAAACAATTGGTCTTTTTCACTAGATGTTGGAGCGCTATGGACAATGCAACTTGAACCATCTGGGTCGATTTACTCCAACCATCTTGGAGGCGAGAATTTCACAAAATTAGGAATTAATGAATCTAATACTGCCCCTCAAGATATGGAATACACTTCTTGGTTAATTAATGGCGGGCTAGGCTATAGATTTGATAATGGGATTTATATCGAAGTCGGACCACGAATTCACTCGAGCTTTAAGTCGAAGCTTATTGCTCAGCAACAGCTCGTAAAAAGACATTACTTTGGGTTAAAATGCAGTCTAAGTAAATCATTTTAAAATGATAAATGTTTTACGCTAGGAGCTTAGCTAATTATTCATTAAAAATTAGGCGGTAATAACTTCTTGAAATGGCCATTCATTTTAGCTTTAGCTTTCATGGCTTCTACATTTTTTACCACTGGAATCATTTTTTTTAAATGATTTATGATAAACTTCTGACGATCTTCTTCAGCCTGTATTTTTAAAAGTTCGTATTCTTGATCTAAAGAAAGTCCCACGTGATGGGCAATGTCGTATACATTAAAATTGTCCGGATCTTTTGGATAAGTATGCTCAATAGAAATGACAGTATAAAATTCATCCAACTCCTTCATGATGTCATCATACAATTGAGCAGACCCTTTTTCTTTTATTTTAAGCCTTTCAATGTCGGCGCCTGAATACAATTTATCATTCACTGTTGAATAAAACTCTTTCATCTTAAATATTCCAATCCCCTTAGTCTTGATGTCCATTTCACCATTTTCATACTTTTTGGTTATGCTCAATAGTTTTAGTTCTGCACCAATGTTCATGACCTTATCGTCTAAAAAGGTGGGGATTCCAAAGGTGATCCCATTTTCATCACATTCTCGAATGAGCTGTTTGTACCTCGGTTCAAAGATGTGTAAGTTTAGTTCTTCACCAGGATAAACTACAATTCTTAATGGAAACAAAGGAAGAAAGTCAGGCATTGAAAAGCTTTATTGCAAATGTAGGATTTTAAGGGAAAAAGCTTCAAAATATTTAAAGCAATTATAAGAATGAAATAATTGCCCTATCTTGTCGTTAATAATTACACAGCCTTTTCTGGCATGAAGCAATAATTTTTTTCGTGAAATTACTTTTCATGAAGTGAAAAACTTTATTAAACACTATCTTCGGATAAAAACCAATTGTTTCATGCGAAAACTAAGCCCACTTTTAGCTTTCTTCCTAATTTTATGCACCTTCTCCATTTGCTTCAGCTGCAAAAAAGAAATCAAAGTAAAACCAATGTCTGGCAGCATAAAAGCTATGCTATCGGCCTATACATCTGGCGTGATTTCAAAATCCGATGAGATAAAATTACGATTCATTGATGCTGTGATAAATTCGGATGCAGTTGGTTCGGAGTTAGCATCAGGTGTATTAGCTTTTAAACCTTCTGTAAATGGGACGGCTGTTTGGGAAGATCAGAAAACCTTGGTTTTCAAACCTACTAAGACCCTAAATCCTAATACAGAATATTTGGCGGTTATGAACCTAAAAAAAGTAATTGAGGATCTACCAAAAGATGCACAAGTCTTTGAGTTTGGATTCAGAACAAAAGAACAGTTTATAGAATTAGTTAGCAATGGTTTTGAAATGGATCGGTCAAATGCATCAAACCTGGCTTTTAAAGGAACGGTGTTTACCAATGACACAGCAGAAGAGGCAAATGTAGAGGAATCCTTTCAAATGACTTATAAAGGTAAACCCGTCAAAGCAGAATGGACGCATATGCAATCTGGCTTAGAACATGAATTCGTGATCAATGGCATTGAAAAAACAAAGAAAACTGAAACCTTAAAGATTTCTTGGAACGCAAAGCCTCTGGGTAATTCAAAAATTAAAGGTTCTAAGCTTATTGAAGTGCCTGCTATTGGTGATTTTAAGATATTGCAAGTGCTCACTGAAAATGAAGACGATCAGTCAATATTGGTTTCTTTTTCAGAAGTTTTAGATCAAAATCAAGATTTAAAAGGCCTGCTTTATTTAAATAATTATAAAGGAGACATCAGGTTCGCCATTACAGGAAATACAGTACACCTTTTTCCTTCCGCCCGAATCAATGGAGTGAAAAAGTTGCATGCGGAACGAGGCATTAAAAATACTGCCGGGATGAGGATGAAAAATCCTGGTGTTTGGGATCTGGCTTTTGAAGACCTCAAACCAAAATTGAAAATAGTAGGTAATGGCGTAATCTTGCCTAATGCAGATGGTTTAATTTTTCCTTTTGAAGCTGTCAATTTAAATGCAATTGATGTTGAAGTTTTTAAAATATTTAATAACAACATGCTTCAATACCTACAAGGAAATTCTTTGGAATACGGTTATTCTCTACAGCCTGTTGGGCGAATCATTATGCAAACAAGGGTTGATTTAAATAGATTAGCAGCTAGCAAAGGTAGCAACAGTATGATTCGTTATGCACTTGATTTAAAAGATTTGATAGAAACGGATCCAGGAGCACTTTATCAAATTAGGATTGGTTTTAGACCATCATATTCTTCTTTTAAGTGCCAATCAGAAATTGACTATGGAATAAATGTAGAGCCCTTGGAAATAAGTAAGATTGACGATTCAAAAGAGTACGAATCCATTATGGCAGGTTACTACGGCATAGGTGGATACTATGATCAATACGACTATGATCATAGAAAAGATCCTTGTACACCTGCCTATTATAATGAAGATAATTTCATTTCAAAAAATGTATTTGCTTCCGATCTTGGAATGATCGCAAAAAAAGGGAAAGACGGTTCTGTGTCAGTTGTTGTAACAGATATACTTTCAGCCAATCCGATTTCGGGAGTGGACATCGCTTTCTACGATTACCAACAGCAGTTGATTTTAGAATCAAGCACTGATAATGAAGGTTTGGCCAATGTGGAATTATCTCGGGATGCTTTTTTTGTGATTGCTTCAAAAGGATTGCAAAAAGGATACATCAAAATGCAAGACGGAGAGGCACTATCCATGAGTAATTTTGATACCGGGGGAGCCCTTGCTCAAAAAGGAATCAAAGGGAGTATCTATGGAGAAAGAGGAGTATGGAGACCAGGAGATTCTTTGTTTTTAAATTTTGTCTTAGAAGACAAATTGGACAAAATTCCTGATAATCATCCAGTGACCTTTGAATTGTTTGATTCAAGAAACCAATCTTATAAAAAAGTAGTTAGTATTGAAAACGTAAATAATGTCTATCCCTTTCATGTAAAAACTGATACAGATTCTCCTACAGGTAATTGGAAATTAAAAGCAAAAATTGGAGGTGCTACTTTTACAAAAAACGTAAAAATTGAAACAGTTAAACCCAATCGCTTGAAAGTTAAACTCGATTTTGGAAAAGAAGAACTCCAAAATTATGACAAAAGTTTAGCTGGTAATCTTCAAGTTAATTGGTTGCATGGAGCACCTGCCCAGAATCTAAAAGCAAAGGTCGAAATGCAATTGAAAAGTAAAAAGACCACTTTTAAAAAGCATAGGGATTTTGTTTTTGACGATCCAGCCAGAAAATATTCTAGTGGATCCAACGTCGTTTTCGATGGCAAAGTAGATGACAATGGTTATGCTCAAATTACCAAAGACCTTAGCCTTGGCAAAAATGTTCCAGGAAAGATGTCTGTAAGTTTTAAAACAAGAGCTTTCGAAAATGGTGGAGATTTTAGCGAAGATAATTTTAGCATGCCTTTCAGCCCATTTAGTGCTTACACAGGTGTTTCTTTACCGAGAAATAAATGGAAAAGAAAAAAGCTCAACATAGATGAAAAAAGTAACATTGAATTTGTCGCAGTAGGAGAAGATGGAGAAGTGCTTTCGAATCGAAGGCTAGAGGTTGGTCTTTATAAATTAGAATGGCGTTGGTGGTGGGATGTAAACAATGGGAATGTCTCAAAGTACAAATCAAGTAATCATATAAACGCTTTAAAAAAAGGAAGCATCCAAACGAATGCCAAAGGTATAGCCACTTGGAATGTAGAAGTGAATTCATGGGGCCGATATTTAGTAAGAGTTTGCGACCCAGAAAGTGGACATTGTGCTGGTGACTTTGCTTATGCAGGAAGACCTTATTATGATGAAGGTAGTAGTAATAGTAAAGGAGCAAGTATGCTGAGTTTTGTTTCCGATAAAGACAAATACGAAGTCGGAGAAAAAGTGAAATTAAACATTCCTACAGGTCAAGTAGGTAAGGTTTTGGTGAGCCTAGAGAATGGAACAAAAGTTTTAGAAAGCCATTGGGTAAATGCTAACAGTGAAGAAACAGATTTTACCTTTTATGCTACCGCAGAAATGGCCCCAACAGTTTATGCAACGGTTTCTTACATTCAGCCACATAGTATCAAAGGTAATGACCTGCCATTGAGAATGTACGGTTCTATACCAATCAATGTCTATGATCCTAAAACAAAGTTGAATCCAAAAATAGAAATGGCTAATGACTTAGAGCCCAATAAAAAAGTAAGCATTAAAGTTTCAGAGAACAACAACAAGGCTATGACTTATACCCTGGCTGTTGTCGATGAAGGACTTTTGGATCTCACTCGATTTAAAACCCCATCCCTCTGGGACAAGTTTTATCAGCGTGAAGCATTAGGCGTTACCACTTGGGATTTATTCGATCAAATTCTCGGAGCATATGGAGGGCAAATGGAACGAGTATTAGCCATAGGAGGAGACGATGAATTAGCTGCTCCTGACGATAAAAAAGAAGCAAATCGTTTTAAAGCCGTGGTCAAACATTTTGGACCCTTTAATTTAGAACCAGGCACAAAAGCTGTCCATGAATTTGTCATGCCCAACTACATAGGTTCAGTCAGAACCATGTTGGTTGCATCAAATGAAGGCGCATATGGTTCTGCCGAAAAAGCAACACCAGTCAAAAAACCATTAATGGTGCTTGCTACCTTGCCAAGAGTCCTCAGTCCAGGAGAAAATTTAAGAATACCGATCAGCGTCTTTGCAATGGATGATAAAATCAACGATGTTCAAATAAAAGTCAAAGAACAAAATGGTTTGATGTCTTTTAGCAATGGTGATACCCAAAACATGTCTTTTTCAAAACTAGGCGAACAAATGGCTTACTTTGATATGAAAGTCCCAAACAAAATTGGCGTATCTAAATTTACAGTAGAAGTCACTGGCAGTGGCGAAAAAGCCAGCCAAGAAATAGAAATCATGGTGGATAACCCGAACCCTTTTGTGACAGAAGTGACTAGTGGTATTGTTCAATCTGGTGATTCCTGGAAAAAGACCTTGGAATTAATTGGGATGCAAGGCACCAATGAAGCCGTGCTAGAGGTCTCCGCAATCCCACCTTTGGATTTAGAAAATAGATTGAATTACTTATTAAGGTATCCACATGGTTGCATAGAACAAACGACCTCTTCAGGTTTTCCTCAATTATACGTCAATCAACTAATCGATTTAGAAGAAAACAAAAAAAATAAAATTGCCACTAATGTAAAAGCAACCATAGAAAGGCTCAATAAATTTCAATTAGGTTCAGGTGCTTTTGCCTATTGGCCAGGAAATACAGATCCAAGCGACTGGGGAACAAATTATGCAGGTCATTTTATGTTGGAAGCTAAAGCAAAAGGTTACTCTGTTCCAGCATCGATGATTAATAATTGGGTGAAGTTTCAAAAAAGGACTTCTAATAAATGGAAATTTAAAAAAGGTGGTTTCTCAGATCATGGCAATTATAATTACCAAGACCTCATGCAAGCTTACAGACTATACACCCTTGCATTAGCAGGCGAACCAAATATGGGAGCCATGAATAGAATGAAAGAAGTAGGCAAACTTTCTAATCAAGCAAAATGGAGATTGGCTGCGGCTTACGCGATCGCTGGTAAAAAAGAAATCGCCAAACAAATGATCAATAAGCTCTCAACTGAAGTAAAAGCTTACAGAGAACTTTCAGGAACCTATGGCTCTTCTTTAAGAGATCAAGCCATGATTTTAGAAACTCTTCATTACTTAGGAGACAAAGAAAAATCTGTTGCCTTAATCAAAAATATTTCTGACGGAATGACCTCCAAATCTTGGCACAGCACCCAAACTACTGCCTACGCTTTAATGGCTGTTGGTAAAATAGTTGGCAATTCTTCAGAAAAAAGCGATTTCGAATTTAAGTATAAAATCGGAAATACGGCGATGGTAAATGTTGGATCTAATGCTCCCATTACAAGTCTAAAAATTCCTATCGAAGAAGTACAAGGCCAGCAAATAGAATTGGTCAATCAACATTCTTCTGTCTTATTTGCTAGTTTAATACGATCAGGACAACCACTTATGGGTGAAGCCAAAAAACAAATGGATGACTTACAAATGCAAGTAACTTACCTTAACTTGGAAGGCAAACCGATTAACATTGAAAGATTGGAAAAAGGAACGGATTTTATTTCCAGAGTCAGCATCACAAATCCTGGTTCTAGAGCCATGAATTATGATGAAATGGCCCTTACTCAAGTTTTCCCTTCTGGTTGGGAAATACACAATACTAGGATGAGTGAAGTTTCTTCAATTGAAGGCGCTGACTTGCCAGAATATCAGGACATTAGAGATGATAGAGTATTTACTTACTTCGATATAGGTAAAAGAGAAACGCTCGTTTACATGATTCAATTAAATGCATCTTATGAAGGAAGGTATTTTTTACCCACCGTTTCATGTGAAGCGATGTATGACAATTCGATTGCGGCCAGAATACCAGGCAAGTGGATAGAAGTGTATTAAGTACTTGTTTCTTCAGAATTTTAAAGCTTTAATACCAATAATTTACTTTGAGGATAATAGCTCTATTGCTTGAAGAAATAGTCGTGCCATCAGGGATGAGGTTTTCAAAATCGTAGTTGTCTACGTATACCAAGAAGACATCAGACATTGGTGAGAATCGCCATTGTATTCTACTATTGATGCCCATGTAATCTTCTTGATCTACAAATTGAAATAGGGTAGTCCACAGGATGTTTTTGCTAAAGCCTATTTCCACTTTAGAAATAAGTGCTGTTAGTTTTGAAGAACCATATGGTTCCGGAAAAACAAGATCGTTCCATTGATAAGCGATAGAAAAATTGCCCCAAGGTTGTACGCGATAATTTATGCCGCCTCTAAAAGATGTAATGTTGCCATTGTAAAAACTCCCAAGCTTAGCATTTACATCCCAAGAAAAAGCTTTCCTGCCATCAGAACGAAAAGATAAACTTGCAGAAAAGTCTTCGTATTTAGCAGAAGGTAAAGGAGTTGAATCTGTAAAGCTGAATGGATACATCAAAGCTATCCCTCTATAAGTTAAAATACCATCTACTTGGGCTGTGTTTCTGAGTGTCATGCCATAATGCAAATTGGTATTTGATTCATTGAAACTCCAATCTGGATTTAAAATCAGGATATTGTTTGCATCAAATTGATGCCTCATGATACTACCTGTTCGTGGTCTTTTTTGGTATTCAACATAAGAGTTTTGTACGTTAAAGCCAAGTCTGATGGTAGTGTCTCTTATCGCATCATAATTATTTACCCTAGCTGTAAAACCCATGTCTGCAAAAAAATTTTCTTGGAAAGTCAAAAAGTCTCCTAGGAAGGTCCAATTTGCATCTCGGTATTTGAAGCCAGTATTGTAGATCATGTTTTTCTCATCATAGTTCTTTTTTATTGATCGATGTGCAGCTCCCCAAACCTGCACCTTGCCGTCATCACTAAGGTATAATCCTTCCAAACTAAGGTTTCTTCCAAAATCATTTTTGACGCTGTTCTCATCTTCAAAAGCTTGTCTGTTTAAAAATAAACCTTGTACGAATGAACGTCCAAATTGTCTTTTGTAAGAGACTGCAGATTGGTTTTGAGCAAATGAATTTTGGGACGACCTGGAATGAATGTTCATTATTCCGATCCTATTATCCTTATTAATATTACCTGTTGCTCTTAATCCGTATAGTATTGGAACAGCTTCCAAGTCTTCATCCAATCCTATTCTTCTAGAAAAAAAAGGACGGACCCCTGGAGCACCAAAATCAGAAAACACATCAGCGTTTTCTAAAAAGAAGGTTCTTTTCTCAGGTAGTGATATATCAAACCTCGAGATATTAGTAACTAATTCATCAGCTTCAATCTGCGAAAAATCTGGGTTTAAAGTTAGGTCTAAATTTAAAGTCGAACTTAATGCTAATTTTGCATCTAGGCCTGCATTAAATTCAAAAGTACTTGCTTCATCTTTATTTTTAATTAATCCACTGCTGGCATAAGGGATTAAATTAAAATTGCCTTTTTTCTTAGTCGGTGCTTTATCCCAAATAAGCGAACCAGCAAATGCAGGGTTAGGTGGCCAAAAGCCTTCTGGCACAGCTGTCCAATTATGAAATTCATTACAGTATTTGATGTTCCGAACAAAATTCATTCCCCAAGTATCAAGACTTGGATCATAGCGAAGGATTTTAAATGGGATGGCAAATTCTGCCGTCCAAAATCCATCTTCCACCTGAGTTTCGACATACCATTTATTACTCCAATCTTCACTGACAAAAGAAGTGGGCGAGAAAGTTGCATCCCATTGCACCCCAACTGCAGATGTACCAAAAAGAAGTGCATTGTTTTTCGAATTTAAAGGATCGAGGATAATGGCTATACCATCATTCTCCCAATAAACATCTCTTTTGAGTGTAGTAATGGTGACTGGTTCAGGTTGAATACATTTTACTGCTAAGTAAAGGTTCTTGTCGTCATATGCCAACCAGAATTTTGTATCAGGATCTGCTGACTCCCCGAAATATGGTATCTTCTGCCAAAAATCTGTGCCAACAGCCGCGTTTTTCCAAGTACTTTCTTCTAATTTACCATCCACAATGATTTCATCTTCAGCAGCATTGATGTGGTATTGAAAGTCTTCTTTAAAGTCGAATTTTTTATCCTCTTGTGCTATTACAATCTGATAAGCAAGTAATAAGAATACAATGAATATTTTATGCATTACGCAAATATACTCAGTTTTAAAATCAAAAGAATCGAAGTTGAAAAGTATGAACTTAATTAACAATTGCTAGCTAAGAAAAACAATTATCATTTTAATTACCACCTTTCAGCTGTTTTTTAAGCTCTTCAGGAAGTTCTTCACCTTCCTTGATGCGAATCTCCGGACTTTGATAAATCTCCTCTAATAATTTATCTTCTTCAATGATTTGTTTCAAAGTTTTCTTATCCAAAGGATCTTCTTTTTCAATGCCTAGTATTTTTAATTCAGTACGCCTATTTCTTTGATGATCTTCTTCACTGCAATCAATGCCATTGCGACATTGGTTGATTAAAACGGATTCCCCATAACCTTTAGAAACTAATCTGTTTTGTCCAATTCCATTTTGAACTAAGTAGGCGACCGCGGCAGCTGCACGGGCATCAGAAAGTTTTCTATTGTATGCATCTTTCCCTCTTGAATCAGTGTGAGATCCTAGCTCAACAGTGATGGCAGGATTATCTTTAAGTACTTGGACGACCTTATCTAATTCCTTACTCGCATCTTCTCTAATATAAGATTCGTCGTAATCGTAATAGATGTTTTTTAATTCAAAAGTTGTATTAATAGCGATGGGATCTAATTCTACGTTTCCAAGGAATGTACCCATCTCATTACCTTTTGTCATTACTTCGGTAATGTTATTTACCCCTTCAAAACACATGATGCAACCATCTATGTTTACAAAAGCTTCAATTCTTTTATTAAGGAAACCTTTTTTTCTGATCATGAGGGTGTAATGATTTCCGCGTTCAAAAGTGAAATTGAAATTTGGACTAGGATGTTCCAACAAAGCAAGTACTTCTTCTTTTGTTGTTTGATTGTAAATTTCAACCCTTGCCCCTTCGATGGCATCAACCACATCTAAACCAGCTTTATTATTTTCAGCTAGTGTAACGTCAAAAATGTAACCAGGCCTTCGTTCGAGTTCAATCTTTGTAAAAATCTTTTTTCCAGCTTTTACTTCTTTGGCTTGAATAATTACATTTTTTGAGAAAAATAGATTTTCTGAAGCAGCAATGCGATAACCGAAAGTATCTACTGGGACCTCAAGGCTGAAAAAGCCTTCGGCATTAGTTTCTGTAGACCCCCTCAAAGCACCAGCCTCGTTGCCTTCCACCTTTATTGTTGCCCCATTAATGTAGCCCCTATTATTGGTCTCAAAAACGTATCCTTCGATGCTTATGGTTTGTGCACAAACTGTAGCACTAAGGCTTAGTGCTATCCCTAAATTCAATAATTTTCTCATGGTTTACGACTTTTCTTGCAACTAAAAACGAATTTCTATGTCATTTAGACGCCTGTAAAAGAGTAGTTTGAGTTATAGGTGTGTTAATCTTTAAAAATAGTATTTAGCAATATAAACAAGAAAGACGGATAGTTTGTATAAAATGATAATATTTGTAAGATAGAAGAAAAAGTAATTCATGATAAATATTCCAGACTCTAAGTTGAAACGAATCGTTGTAATCGGTGGTGGATTTGCCGGAGTTTCTTTTATTAGAAAAATGTGTAAATACGATTATCAAATCGTATTGATAGATAAAAATAATTACCATCAATTTCAACCATTATTTTATCAGGTTGCCATGGCAGGCTTAGAACCAAGTGCTATATCTTTTCCTTTTAGAAAGTTATTTCAAAAAAAGAAGAATGTTTACATCAGGATTGCTGAACTTTTGGAAGTGATGCCTGAAAAAAAATGCATCAGCACTAGTTTAGGCAACTTATCTTACGATCATCTTTTAATAGCTACTGGAGTAGATACCAACTTCTTTGGCAATGAAGAAATAGCAAGCAAAGCTATTCCAATGAAATCAGTGGGGGAGGCATTGTTTTTAAGAAACAGCATCCTCAAAGATTATGAAAAAGCTTTAATAACCACAGATTATGAAGAAAGGCAAGGCCTGATTGATATTGTCATTGTAGGTGGTGGTGCAACGGGTGTAGAAGTCGCTGGTGCATTGGCTGAAATGAAGAAATACATCCTTCCTAAAGATTATACTGAATTAGACAATAAGGAAGTTGATATTTACTTAATACAAGGAGCCGAATGCCTCTTGAAAGGAATGTCAAGCAAAGCTAGTGAAGCGGCCTTAAGCTGCTTGCAGAAACTTGGCGTCCAAGTTAAATTAAATACCAGGGTGACTTCCTTTGATGGGGAGTTCGTACACATGAAAGATGGAACTTCTATAAGGGCCAAAAAAGTAATTTGGGCTGCTGGTGTAAAAGGTGTATCCATAAAAGGCTTAGAAAAGTTCGGAGATAGATCAGGACGTTTAGAAGTCGATGCCAATTGTGGCATTAAAGGTCTAGAAAATATTTATGCCCTGGGAGACATCGCTGCAATGAAAAGCGACACATTACCTTATGGGCATCCACAAGTCGCACAAGTTGCTTTGCAGCAAGGCAAGCATTTAGCCATTACTTTAATTAAAGGAAAAGAAAAAGCAGGAGACTTTAAATACAAAGACATGGGATCCATGGCTACTATAGGAAGGAATAGAGCCGTAGTTGATTTACCCGGCTTTAAGTTTACAGGAAGAGTTGCTTGGTATGCTTGGTTGTTTGTTCACCTCTTTGCCATTCTTGGCGTAAAAAATAAAGTGTTCATTTTCTTAAACTGGTTATGGAATTATGTGACTTATGATCAATCATTGAGATTGATTATTAATCCTA